>CAYMMN010000021.1:0-17954 GCA_964391495.1 uncultured Flavobacteriales bacterium
TTATAATAATTGTTTTGCATGTATGTTCTGAAAATTTTGATCGCACTCAGTCAATCATCACAATTTACACGATTGAAGCTGATAATCAGGCAAAACAAAATTAATCAAAATCTGTTGAGTAGTTTGGTATTCATGGATATAATCCTGATTCGAAGGGTTTGGAAATTCAAATAGTTGTAATTTTCATATCTTTGTCCCTTCAAAACCTGAAATGAATTTAACATTTAAATTGCACATTGTTTAGGCCTGGAATTTACACATCAAAATCAAATATAAACTATGAAAAGACAAGCGACCGCAGTATGGAGTGGCTCTGGTAAAGAAGGTAAAGGACATCTTACCACTCAAAGCACCACATTGAATCAAACACAATATTCATTCAGTTCCCGTTTTGAACAGGGAGTTGGTACTAATCCGGAAGAATTGGTTGCAGCTGCGCATGCCGGCTGTTTCGCGATGAAATTGAGTTTTGTTCTTGGAGAAGCCGGATTTGTTCCTGAAACGCTTAAGGCAACAGCTCACGTTAACCTGGAAGCAGGAAGCATCATTGAATCTCACATTGTGCTAAACGCAAAAGTGCCCGGTATTTCAAAGGATGTTTTCGACGCATGTGTAAAAAATGCAGAAGTGAATTGCCCGATCAGCAAAACACTTAACTCGAAGATTTCTGTGGAAGCTACACTCGAAGGGTAATAGCATTTCACTCTAACTTAATTGCGCAAACTAGTAAGCTCCCGGAAGCCGTTTGAATCGTATCAAACGGCTTCCGGGAGCTTTGTTTTTTTTATTTCATGAATTTATTTTCTGATTTTCATTTCCTTGTTAAAAAAAATGTCACACAAATTTCATTTTCATGTTAGGCCTCGTGTTAAAGTAGTTGAATTAATCAGGGATTTGCTTGTAGTGATCTACATTCGGGAAAAAATAATTTGAATTTCTCAGATCATACACACAAATCTTCCTCACTAAAGCCATGAAAAAATACTTTGTTATTTGCCTTATGAATTTCCTTGTCATGTTTTGTGCGGATGTTTCGATTGCACAAATCTATCAGCCAATGCCCACACAAAATGGAACCTGGAGTTCTGTTCGCTGCTGGTATTTTTATCCGGGAGGATGGCATGATGAATACAGTATACAACTAACAGGAGGGGATACTCTTTTTAATTCTCATATTTATAAAAAGCTTACGGTTCAAACCCATCACGCTCCGGGAACTTTGTTCGATTCAGTGTATACAAATTTTCTGGGTGGAATGCGGGAGGTAAACAAAAGAGTCTATTTTTTTTCCGACTATCTGTGTAACGACACGATAGAACGATTGATCTATGACTTCAATCCAACGAATATCGGCGATACTGTTCGAGCTCAGGTCTTGTCTAACTTCCCTACATTTATTGACCGCATCATTGTTGGTATTGACTCGGTACAAATAGGTTCTCTCTATCATCGCCGTGTCACCCTGGCGGATACAAATGGAATACCCTGGGAAACCTGGACCGAAGGCGTAGGCAGTAGTTTAGGTTTGGCATATTCGGGGTATTATTTGCTTTCAGATAACAGCTATGATCTGACCTGTTTTTGGGTGAAAGATGTCGTTTTGTATTCAAACCCTGCTCCGTATTTCTCCTATTGTACTCCTCCGATGCCTCATATTACCTGTGATTCGGCAATCAATGCTGTCGCTTCAATAGACAATGTTCATTCCTTTTCGGTCTTTCCTAATCCGGGATCAGATTTGTTTTCAATTGATTCAAAAATAAAATACAATGCCGTAAGAATCCTGAATTCTATAGGAGAAACGGTATTATTCGTTTCAAAAAGAGATGAAATTGAAATAAAAGATTTATCCGCGGGCTTATATTTTGTTCAGCTCCTTGGAAAAGAAAATAATGTCCTTTATACTAACCGTTTTATCAAATTGTGATTTTTCATCTTTTAACATTTCAAATTTGCCTTTTCTGATCAATGCTTGCATAGTACTTTTTATTTAATATCTTAGTTCCATCATTCAGTTGCTGGATCTTTCGTTTTAGCTTTTTAGTTTCTACTTCTAAATGAAGCTGACCGTTAGGATACAATCCTGAATAACTTATTGTGTATGGAGACCAGAAACCATTCAAACGGGGCGGAACTGAAAAGCCACATGAGTAGGAACTTTAAAATTATTTTATATGGCAACAACAGTACCTGTATTTAAAAATGAACCAATAGTTGTTTTACTTCTTGGTTTGGTAACCTGTGGTTTATACCTGATTTATTGGAATATTAAAACCGCGCAAGTAATAAATGCTGTCGCTGAAAAAGAAGTGATTTCCCAGCCCATTGCGATATTTGCCGGTTGTTGTCTGCCTGTGAATTTGTATTTCTATTATCTGGCCGGCAAAGAAGGTTTGCCAAAGATTTATGAAAAAATCGGAGAGCAGGGGAAGGATCAAAGTACTCTTTTATTGATTCTTGGTTTTCTTTTCCCTATGGTTGCCGCAATGATCGTACAAGGTGATATCAATAAATTATACGAATAATATTTTGGTCAATAGAAAAATCCTCGGGATAACCGGTGCTTTGTTCGCGCTGGTTATCCCGGCGATTATTTTATGGATGAATCCTCATATCGAAGGAGAGCAATCTCTTTGCCCATTTAAACTTCTTACTGGGTTTCCTTGTCCCGGTTGCGGGCTTACCAAATCAATGATTTTTTTCTATGAAGGTGATTTAAGCAGAAGTCTGAATTATCATTTATTCGGACCTGCTTTTGTATTTTTTTGTTTGCTTGCCATTGTCACCCTTTCTGCTGAATTATTTACGCGCAAAGAATATTTTAAAAAGTATCTGTACAACATGAATCTGGCCTATACAGCTGGTTTTCTTCTTGGTTCTTATCATCTGGTTCGTTTGGTGATGTTTGTCATGAACCATTCTATGACTGATATTCTCAGGGAATCAGTCTGGAAATGATGATTTTCGTGATCTGCGGACTTTTGTAATTCCTGAACCGCATCTCTGCAGAGCTTTAACATTTAGATTACAGAATAGTATTTCCGGAATTGAGGTACATCATATTGCCTATTGAGGTATTGACCCACCTTTGTCAGATAAAATAAAAATTATGATAGAAAACCTCTCATTGGCGGAAATTGTGAAAGCGAAGCCCGAAACCGCGGCACTACTGGAAAAATATAACCTTGATTTTTGTTGTAAAGGGAAAATGAAATTGTCTGAACAGGTGGATGACCCTGCGAAATTGAAAGATATCGTTGGTAAACTTGAGTTGGTCTTTTCAAAATTTGAAAATCAAAATGTCAATTATTCGGAATTGTCTCTTTCTGCTTTGGTGGATCATATTGTGCAGACTCATCATCGGTATGTAAAAGAATCTATACCAAACATGGTGCAGCA
Organism: uncultured Flavobacteriales bacterium; assembly: GCA_964391495.1. GTDB lineage: Bacteria > Bacteroidota > Bacteroidia > AKYH767-A > 2013-40CM-41-45 > JADKJP01. The sequence goes on from CAYMMN010000021.1 coordinate 3,400, forward strand.
TTTGACGAAAGTCGCTGCCAAGCACGGTGAACGATTTCCATATATGATTAGAATTCTTGATCTTTTTATTGAAGTAAAGCGTGAGATGGAGCAACACATGTTGAAAGAAGAAGTAATTCTTTTTACTCGAATGAAACTGCTGGATGAAATAATGCATTCAAACAGGTCTCCTGATGCACCACTTACACTCAATATGCCGATCATGGTCATGGAAAAAGAACATGAAATAGTGGGCAAGCTAATGCAGGAAATTCGCTTGTTAAGCAATCATTACGAGGTGCCTGAAGGTGCTTGTATGACCTTCGTTGTAAGCCTTGATGAATTAAAAAGGTTTGAAGAGGATTTACACATTCATGTACATCTTGAGAACTTCATTCTTTTCCCAAAGGCGATTCGTCTTCAGAATGAATTATTCAAACAGGTTTGAGGGGATCAATTAGTTGATGATCAGTTTCCGTGTGACAGAATTTCCACGACTGTCTGTGATTCTCAAATAAAATATACCCCAGGCAATATTCTGAATTGATATTCGGTTTTGTTGACGAAAGACGTCTTCCTGTTTCAAAAGGCTGCCACATACATCCATTAATTCCACATGACAGTTTGGATCCGCAGCGGCATTTGAAATGTTGATATTCACAAAATCTCTTGATGGATTAGGATAAATCTCAATAGATAGCGGATTCGATAAATTACCGTTAGTGCCGGTGATCAATGAACCTGTACTGTCTGTTTTGATAAAGTAGAAGTATGTGTCATTTGTTGACTGATCCGTCGTAGTACCGATGATCGCGAATCCGCCGTCACTGGTTTCAATTACTTGTCTCGCTTGATTTAATCCCAGCCCCATAAATTCTCTCGACCACAAGCTATCGCCATTGCTGTCAGTTTTCATGAGCAGTATTCTGTAATCAAATCCGCTGCCTGAAGGTGGATATTGTACAGTGCCAATTAGTGCGAAACCTCCATCACGGGTTTGAATTACCGCAGGAAAATCATTTGAGTTTCTGAGCGAATAAGTTTTTGTCCACAAACTGTCGCCGTTATCGTCTGCTTTTAACAAAAGCAGATCAACGAAGGATTGTGTACTGCCACTTACTTTGTATCCGATCACCAGATAAGCGCTATCGCTTGTTCTGATCACTGAATTACCCGCATATCCTGCATTGACATTTGAAGGAAATCCATAGTCTTTCTTCCAGGTAATTGTGCTGTCGGTGGAGACTTTAGCGATAATAAGATGAGGAAAGGGATTACTAAAATCGCCACATGCGACAACAAGGGACGTATCCGGAGAATTGATAAAAGATGTATTGTTGCAATTGGAGACTTTGTTGACTTCAGTCGACCACAATACTGACTGATTTGTAGAATCTATTTTCCAGATTCTTAAAAATTCCTGGAAAGGATAGCTGTCGTTTTCAAGGAGAGCAAAATTGCCGTCGGCAAGTTCCATAGCGGAAATTCCATAATGCGAAAACGCTCCGGTGTTAAATACAATATTCCATTCTTCTGTTCCGATGCTGTCGGTTTTTCTGTAAACAGCAGAATAAGGAGATGCATAATTTGTTCCGGCAAAAATGAATCCGCTATCTGTAGTCATGCGAATACTTTCAAGTCCGCCATCAATAAAGTCTTGCTGCCAGAGGAGATTCCCTTCTGAATCGGTTTTTATAAGCATTCCATCATTATCACTGCTGCCACATAGAACAAAATTTCCGTTTTCTGTTTGAATCACACCGAAGCCCTGGTTGTTTCGTTGAGTAATACCAAAGGTTTTTTCAAATGCAAATTGAGCGGTAATTGTAGAAACCTGCCCAACGCACAGGATTACAATAGCCAAAACACTATAAAAAAAACCGGGATAAATTTTCATATTGATGGAATTGCTGAAAGTTGGAATTATTTCTTTGAGATTTAATTTTGATTGACACACAGGATCTGAATGAACTGATTTGTGAATAAATGTTAGCAATTGTTAATCTGTTTTAAAATTTAGCTTAAGCAAATCTAAATGAAAAGATACGGTGGACAGCATAAACAAAAATAATATCTTTGGCGAATCCCCATGTTTAAGCTTTTATCACTCTATCAACAGGCTTTTTCCAGGCTTCAAAGAAATATCTGGATCCTTTCGGTCGCGATGTTTATCAACCGGAGTGGTTCCATGGTTTTGCTTTTTACCTCCTTGTACATGACCAAGGAGCTTCACTTTACCATTGCAGACGCTGGGTTTATCATGAGTTTTTACGGGATCGGTAGTGTTTTGGGTAGTTATACCGGAGGATGGCTCACCGACCGGATGAATTATTTCCACATCATGCTGTTTTCCCTTATTGCCTGTGGTTTGATCCTTCTGATGATGCTTATTGCTACATCCGTCTGGGCAATTACAGCAATTATATTCTTTTATGGTTTTACAGCGGACATATTTCGTCCTGCGAATTCCACGGCCATTGCGGAATACAGTTCACCGGAAAACAGAACCCGTTCCGTTTCTCTCGTAAGACTGGCGGTAAATCTTGGTTTCTCGGTAGGACCGGCCATCGGTGGATTTATAGCTTTGTATCTCGGTTACAAATGGTTGTTTGTCATCGATGCAGCTACCAGTTTTCTCGCGGCTTTTATGTTGTTTACCTACCTTCCCAGACAACGGACACATGTAAGGCATAGCAAAAACGCAGTCCTGAACGATCGGACTACATCTGCTTACCGGGATGGGAGATATTTGCTTTTCATTCTGTTGGTTGCTTTGTATGGAACCTGCTTTTTTCAACTCTTCGCCAGTATTCCTCAGTTTTTTAGTACAGTTAGTAAATACAATGAGGATACAATTGGACTCCTGCTTGCATTGAATGGCTTACTCGTTGTTCTGATTGAAATGCCCCTGATTGCTTATTTTGAAAAATCAAAACGCATCTTTTCATTCATTGTCGCGGGTTCCTTGTGTCTGCCGCTTGCTTTCCTGATTTTATTTCTGGGAAAAAGTATGATGGCTTTTGCCATTCTGTATACACTTATTATAACGATGTCGGAAATTTTCGCGATGCCCTTCATGATGAATTTCGCATTATCCCGACCATTGAAGGAACGCCAGGGACAGTACTCAGCATTATATTCCATGGCCTATGGAATCGCTACCATATCTGCTCCTTCTATTGGGCTCGGTATTGCCGATCATTATGGTTTCAACACTCTTTTTGTGTTTCTGATCACAATGAGTCTTCTTGTTGCGATTGGATTTGCTATTCTTGGAAAAAAGGGAAAAGCAAAACAAATTCAACTTTCTGCAAACTGAGCAGCTTGTAATTTTAAAATCTGATGACTTTTTGAGAAACAGGGGACATTTTTTTTCGTTTCCGCAGCTCCTTTTTTTTCAATTCCCCATGGATAAATAATTGATATCTCATTGGTATCAGTCCTTTCACAATTCCTCTTTATTTCTATCTTTCAGCATTGAAGTGAAACCAATTTTTACCGTGGAAAATCAAATTTCAAGCCCTCAACTTTCCGATGAAAAGACGCCATTGAAAAAGTCTTTTATCCAATTCGACAAAAAGCAACTTGTTAATCTTCAATATGTTCTGAGCAAAGAGCTGTTGCGAACGAATAAAAATGGCGCCTATGCAAGTTCGACCATCATAGGTTGTAATACGCGTAAATATCATGGTTTACTGGTTGCGCCTCAGCCACAAATTGATAATGATCTGCATGTATTGCTTTCATCAGTTGATGAAACAGTTTTGCAAAAGGAATCTGAATTTCATCTTGCAATTCACAAATTCCCCGGAGGGGTATTTCATCCCAAAGGGCATAAATACATCACTGATTTTTCTTTCGATCCGGTTCCCACTTGGACTTATGCTGTAGGCGGTGTATTGTTAAAAAAAGAAATTGTTTTGTTGTCTGATAGTGATAGTGTATTGATCCGCTACACACTTGAAGATGCACAATCGCCTGTACGTTTGAGGTTGATGCCTTTTCTCGCGTTTCGGAATTATCATTCCCTCAGCAAGGCGAATACCTACACACTGAAAAAATACACTGAAGTTTCAAACGGTGTAAAGCTTCGTTTATACAATGGATATTCTGAATTGGTGATGCAAACTTCCCGTTCTTCCGAATATGTTTCGGTGCCGGATTGGTATTACAATTTTGAATATTCACAGGAGCAGGAGCGTGGTTATGATTTCAAGGAAGATTTATTTACGCCGGGTTATTTTGAATTCCCTATGAAAAAGGGAGAGCAGGTGGTTTTTGCCGCCGGACTTGAAGAAATTTCTCCTCGTCGTCTCCGTACACTTTTTCAAAATGAAACAGAAGCCCGTATTCCACGAAATAGCTTTGAAAACAGCCTCGTAACATCCGCACGTCAGTTTATTGTTCAACGGGATAAAAAAACTGAAGTCGTTGCAGGTTATCATTGGTTTGGAAGGTGGGGACGGGATACATTCATTTCATTGCCGGGATTAACACTTGTTACACAAAAACCGGATTTGTGCAAAGCTGTCCTGACTACGATGGCAGCGCAAATGAAAAATGGTTTGTTCCCAAACATGGGTAACGCCTATAACAGTGTAGATGCTCCATTATGGTTTTTCTGGGCTTTACAGCAGTATTGTCAGTTTACCGGCCAAGAGGAGAACGTCTGGAAGACTTTCGGGCCTAAGATGCGTTCAGTTCTTGAGGCGTACCGGAACGGTACAGATTACAATATTCACATGTTGTCAAACGGATTGATCTATGCCGGAGTGCCGGGGCATGCGCTTACCTGGATGGATGCTGTGGTCGATGGAAAACCGGTGACCCCACGAATCGGAATGCCGGTTGAAATCAATGCGCTTTGGTACAATGCGATTTGTTTCGCATTGCGTCTTGCGCACAAATGCGACGATCAGAAATTTATTGAACAATGGATAGAATATCCCCCACTCATTTCTGCATCCTTCATGAAAGCATTCTGGGATGAAAAGCGCGGATATCTTGCTGATGTCGTCAATGGAGATGATAAAGACTGGTCTGTGCGACCCAACCAGGTTGTTGTGGCTTCATTACCTTTTTCACCCGTTGATGATGTGATCAAAGCAGCGGTTCTGCTCAAAGTTCAGAACGAACTGCTCACACCACGAGGATTGCGCACATTGTCTCCAAAGGATCCGGCTTACAAGGGCACTTATTTCGGTGATCAGAAAACCCGTGACCGAGCTTATCATCAGGGAACCGTGTGGCCGTGGTTGCTCGGTCATTTTGCCGAAGGTTATCTGAATGTACACGGCAAAAACGGAATTCCATTCATTCGTCATTTGTATGAGGGCTTTGCACCGACTTTGATGGAACATGGAATGTCTACCATCTCTGAAATTTATGATGGAGATCCGCCACACAGGGCAGAAGGAGCTATCTCCCAGGCCTGGAGTGTTGCCGAAATTTTAAGAATAAATTATCTCATCAATAAATTTAACAAACAGAAAAGTTCTGTGAATACTGAGTTGTAAAATTAGTATTCAATAGTGACGAGGAAGTAAAATATTGAGGATCTTTGCATTTTAATTTTTAGCAGGGAAGGCATTCAGAAAGTATGAAAGTGTTAATGTTTGGGTGGGAATTTCCACCGCATATTTCGGGAGGATTGGGTACAGCGTGTTACGGTTTGTCAAAAGGCTTACTGTATAACAACGTGGAAGTACTCTTTGTTGTTCCCCGGATGTATGGTGATGAAGATGGGGAAAGCATTCGCCTTATCGATGCCAGCGATGTGTTGTTGGATGTCAATGAAGTAAAATACCATGAAGTTTGGAGAAAGCTCACGGTTATCGGTGTTCATTCCATCCTCATTCCTTACATGTCGCCGGAAGAATTTGCGCGTGTAAGTACTTTTGCAAGACTTGAAAAAACAGATATAGAAAATTCGGTTTTCAGAACGAAGTTTCAGTTCAGTGGAAAATACGGCCATGATTTATTTAAAGAAGTGGCCAGGTATGCAGTCGTTGCCGCTAAAATCGCGGCGTCTCAGGAATTTGATATCATTCATGCGCATGACTGGCTCACGTATCCTGCTGCAATTGCAGCCAGGGAAGTGAGCGGCAAACCTTTTATCGCCCATGTTCATGCTACTGAATTTGATCGTTCCGGTGAGAATGTAAACCAGGAGATCTATGAAATGGAGCGCCAGGGTATGCAGGCCGCGGATAAAATTATCGCGGTAAGCAGATTTACAAGAAATATCATCATTACACGTTACGGTATACATCCGGACAAAGTTAAAGTGGTACACAACGCGGTGATGCCGATGACTCACCAGCAACGACGCCCGGAACGTTATTTCCCGGAAAAACTGGTTACCTTCCTTGGTCGCGTCACATTTCAGAAAGGGCCGGATTATTTTGTGGAAGCTGCTTACAAAGTGCTGAAGAAAGATAAGAACGTTCGTTTTGTAATGGCCGGTACAGGTGACATGCTTCCGAAGATCATTCGTCGTGTCGCTCAGTTGAGGATTGGATCGCGTTTTCATTTCTCAGGATTTCTCAATGCGAGAGAAGTCGATCATGTTTTCGGACTGAGTGATGTGTATGTAATGCCATCAGTGTCCGAACCATTCGGAATCTCGCCGCTGGAAGCAATCCGGTCAAATGTTCCGGTAATTATTTCGAAGCAATCCGGCGTTGCGGAAATTCTCAGACACGCGCTCACCGTTGATTTCTGGGATGTAGATGATATTGCCGACAAAATCTATGGTTTGTTGCATTACAATGGGATTTCAAAAATGTTCATCCACCACGGAAAGGACGAAGTTGAAAATCTGAAATGGGATGATGCTGCCTGGAAAGTGAAAAATGTTTATGAAGAAGTAGTTCAAATGAAAAATTCATTGGCCTTTCACGGGTGATCGCATTTCAAAGGTGTGATGTCCCCGATAATTGAGGCTCGTGATTCAATGATAATAATTGATTAGAATATAATTCCCCGATTCTCTCTACCATGCGTTCCATCTGCTTTTATTTTCAAGTGCACCAACCGGTGAGGTTGAGGCGTTACCGGTTTTTTGAAATTGGTAAAAATCATCAGTATTATGATGATCATGCCAACCGAAGCATCATGCAGAAAGTAGCGGCGAAAGGATATCTTCCCACTAATCAAATGTTACTGGATTTGATCCGTGAATACGGACAACAGTTCAAAGTTTCGTTTTCTGTTACCGGCACTGCTCTCGTACAGATGGAAAAATATTCTCCTCAAACGCTGGAGAGTTTTCAGAAACTTGCCGCGACTGGTTGTGTGGAATTTTTGGGAGAAACGTATGCGCACTCTTTGTGTTCATTGAAAAGCAAAGACGAGTTCGTAAATCAGGTTGGACTGCACAGGGAAAAAATCAAAGAACATTTTGGACAGGATCCTACTGTATTCCGTAACACCGAGCTCATTTATTCTGATGATATCAGTGAAATGGTGGAGGAGATGGGTTTTAAAGCTCAGTTAACCGAAGGAGCAAAACAAATTCTCGGATGGAAAAGTCCGAATTATCTTTATTGCAGTGCAAGAAGACCTAAGCTGAAATTGTTACTCAAAAATTTCAGACTCAGCGATGATATCGCCTTCCGTTTTTCTAATCGTGACTGGCCGGATTGGCCATTGACCTCCGAAAAATTTGTCGGTTGGTTAAATGAATTGCCTCCTGAGGAAGAAATTGTTAATCTGTTCATGGATTACGAAACCTTTGGAGAACATCAGTGGGCTGAAACCGGAATTTTTGATTTCATGCGACATTTACCGAAAGCTTTGTTTTCAAATTCAAATTATAAATTCATTACACCTTCCGAAGCAGTTGAGTCCCTCAATCCGGTTGGACCGATCCATGTTCCATTCCCGATTTCATGGGCTGATGAAGAACGTGATCTTACTGCATGGCTGGGTAATGATTTGCAGGACGATGCCTTCGACAGTCTTTATCGTATGGAATCTATAATCAGGAATTCTACGGATCCGGGTATAAAAAAGGACTGGGAGTATCTGCAAACAAGTGATCACTTTTATTACATGTGTACGAAGTTCTTCTCCGATGGAGACGTTCACAAATATTTTAATCCTTACGATACACCGTATGAGGCATTCATCAATTACATGAATGTGTTGAGCGATTTCACGCTCCGAGTAGAAAAATCTGAATCAGCTGCTCCTAAAAAAGCGCCGGCAAAGCGCCGGAAATCTAAAACGACTGAACAGGGAGTAGCCTGATCAATTGAATAAACTCTCAAAGATTATCTATCCTATCAAGTAAAGCACAATACAATCACTATGCAAGAAAAAAACATGAGCAGACCAGATTACATTTTTGAAGTGAGCTGGGAAGTATGTAACAAAGTGGGTGGTATACATACCGTAATCACCAGTAAATCAGATACAGTTGTTCAGGAGTGGGGCGAACATTACATCGCAATCGGACCGGATGTATGGAAGGGTAGTGGTGAACATCCTGAGTTTGTAGAAGACTCTTCGCTATTTTCTGCCTGGAAAGAAAGAGCGTCAGCTGAAGGATTACGTGTGAAAATAGGAAGATGGAAACAAGCCAACGAAGCGATTGCGATCCTGGTTGACTTTACCCCTTTCTTCCACATGAAGGATGAAATTTTCGCCAGTCTGTGGTCAGGATTTAAGCTTGATTCTCTTACAGGACAATGGGATTATATCGAGCCGGCAATGTTCGGTTACGCGACAGGAAAAGTAATTGAGAGCTTTTATAAATTCCATTTGTCTTTCAAAGACAAAATCATCGCGCAGTTTCACGAATGGATGACCGGAACAGGTGTCTTGTACCTGCACGAACGTGTTCCGCAAATCGGAACAGTTCTCACCACGCACGCGACGGTTGTAGGTCGGTCCATTGCAGGAAATGGCTGGCCTTTGTATGATAAACTCGCGGAATACAATGGCGATCAGGTTGCCAAGGATTTTAATGTATTGGCAAAACAATCGCTCGAGAAAAAAGCCGCTCATTTCGCGGATTGTTTTACAACAGTCAGTGAAATCACAGCGAAAGAATGTGTTCAGTTTCTGGACGAATCGCCTGACATCATTACACCAAATGGTTTTGAAGTGAAAATGGTTCCTGATGACGGAAGCTTTGATGAAAAACGACTGATTGCCCGCAGGAAATTATTCGCTGTCGCGAAAGCAGTGACCGGTGCGGATCTGCCGGAAGATACAATGTTCCTCGCGAAAAGCGGTCGTTATGAATTCAGGAACAAAGGTATTGATGTGTTTATCGATGCCATGGGCAAACTAAATTCAAATGTCGCGCTCAACAAAACTGTTGTGGCATTCATCATGGTTCCTGCGCATCATACCGGTGCCCGTAAAGACCTCGCTGAAAGATTGCAAAATGGTTCTGTTCCGGCCGCTCCGGAAAATCTCACACATTGCCTGCAGGATATAGATACAGATCCGGTAATGAACCGTCTGAAGAGCAATCATCTCAACAATGCAGCAGGAGATAAAGTGAAAGTGATTTTTGTCCCAACATATCTCAATGGTGATGATGGAATTTTTGATTTGCATTATTATGATCTGATTATCGGGTTTGATTTGTCCGCATTCCCTTCTTATTATGAACCCTGGGGATATACTCCCCTGGAAAGTTTAGCCTTCCATGTACCTACCATCACAACTCAGTTGGCCGGTTTTGGTAAATGGATGCGCACCAATCTTGGAAATGTCAATACAGGAATTTTTGTGGTCGATCGTAATGACATCGATGCGGATGAAGCGTCTCAAAAAATCGCGAACATCGTTTTAGGCTACACACAGAAAAATAAAGACGAGGTTGCCATCGCACGTGATTCAGCATTTGAATTATCGAAGACCGTACAGTGGCATAATCTCATCGAGTATTATAAACAAGCGTATGACATTGCCTTGCAAAAAAGCGAAGGCCGTGAATATCTGTATCGCAACAAGCATGAAGTATCACCGATCGAACGGGGAATCATCAATTATCCAAAAAGCAATCAACCAAAGTGGAGAAGGATTTTTGTTCAATCTGAATTCCCGAAAGCTCTTGAGCCATTGCATGAACTTTCCAGAAATCTCTGGTGGTCATGGAATCTCGAAGCGGCGGAGTTGTTTGAGATGATCGATGCTGAATTGTGGGAGCGATATAAAAAGAATCCGGTAGCAATGCTGGATGTACTTCCGTATGTGAAATTGAAACGACTTGAGAAGAATGCGGCCTTCCTTGAAAAACTGGATTCTGTGTATGCTTCCTTCAAAAAATACATGGAGCAACCCAAGAATCTGAATTGGCCAAAGGTTGCTTACTTCTGTATGGAGTATGGATTGAATCACATCGTGCGTTTGTACTCCGGAGGTTTGGGAATTCTTGCTGGTGATTACCTGAAAGAAGCCAGCGACACAGGTGTTGACATGGTCGGAGTGGGACTCTTGTACCGTTACGGATATTTTAAACAAACATTATCCAAACACGGCGAGCAATTGTCGGAATACAAATCCCAAAAGTTTTCATTCCTCCCGATTCTTCCGGTTCGTGATGAAGAAGGAAACTGGATGAAAATTAGTCTTGCTTTTCCTGGCCGACGAGTTTACGCGAAAATCTGGAAAATAAATGTTGGACGAGTTCCTCTGTATTTACTCGATACAGATATCGATGAGAACAGTTCAGATGATCGTTTCATCACCTATCAATTGTATGGAGGCGATCATGAAAATCGTTTGAAGCAGGAAATGCTTCTCGGAATAGGAGGGGACCGCTTGTTAAAACAGCTTGGAATAAAAGCCAATGTCTACCATTGCAATGAAGGTCATGCGGCATTTGTCGGACTGGAGCGTATTCGCGATCTCATCATTTCTGAAAATATCACGTATGATGAGGCATTGGATATTGTAAGAGCATCAACATTGTTCACCACACATACTCCTGTACCTGCCGGACATGATGTGTTCACTGAAGAAATGATTCGCGCTTATCTGAGTGAGTATCCGACCATCTTCAATATTCAATGGGAGAAATTTGTTGGTCTTGGAAGAGTAGATGAAAACGATACACATGAGAAGTATTCCATGAGTCACCTTGCTGCTCACGTTTCGCAAGAGATCAATGGCGTAAGTGAAATTCATGGAAGAGTATCGCAGGACATGTTCCAGCATCTCTGGCCCGGATTTATGCCGAATGAACTCCACGTCAGTTATGTAACCAACGGAGTGCATTATCAAACATGGACGGCAAAGCAGTGGCAGGTTATTTTCCAGGAAATGTTCAAGAGCAATACTCCATTCCGCAAAGTGGATGAGCAAATGAAACAGGCAATGCTGAAAATGCCAGAACAAACTATCTGGAATATCCGCAAAGAGCTGAAACGTGATCTTGTGAAAGTAATGCACGATAAGATTCGTGCTGACATGACCCGCCGTCATGAAAATCCAAAGGAAATTATTGAAGTCAGTGATTCTCTTCGCGAGGATGTCCTGGTGATTGGTTTTGCGCGAAGATTTGCAACTTACAAACGAGCTCATTTGCTTCTGCAAAATATCGATCGTCTGAAGGAAATTCTGAGGAACCCTGCGAAACCTGTTCAGTTTCTTTTTGCAGGAAAAGCTCACCCGAATGATAAAGCAGGACAAGACCTCATCAAAAAGATTGTCGAGATATCAGAGCTGCCTGAGTTTACAGGAAGAATCATCTTCCTCGAAAACTACGACATGGAAGTGGCTAAATATCTTGTTCAGGGGGTAGACGTATGGCTCAATAATCCGGATCGCGGAATGGAAGCTTCCGGAACCAGTGGAATGAAAGCATCCCTGAATGGCGTTCTCAACTTGAGTGTGTTGGATGGTTGGTGGTGTGAAGGATATTTGCCGGGCGCAGGCTGGGCCTTGCCGGAAGAGAATACGTTTGAACGCAAGGATTTCCAGGATGAACTGGATAGCGAAATGTTGTATCATTTGCTCGAAAAGGAAGTCATCCCGCTTTATTATGAGCGCAACAAAGAAGGAGTGCCATCCGGTTGGGTGGATATGATTCGTCATAATTTTGCTGAAATCGTTCCACGATTTACTACACACAGAATGATTGATGAATACATCCACAAGTATTATGTGCCATTATTTGAGAGAAGTAAAAAGATCTCGAATAATAACTTCAAGGAGGTGAAGGAACTTTCCGAGTGGAAACGACACGTGATCGCCAACTGGGGATTGATTAAGATTATTGACACGGTCATTCACGATTCCGCACAAAAACCTCTGCCAATGGGAGAAGAATTTCATGCGGAAATAGTGCTCAGTCTGGGCTACCTTAATCCGGAAGACATCGGAGTGGAAGTATTGTTCATCCAGAAAACCGGAAAAGGGGATCACCGCGAAATTATTTTCAAAAAAGAGCTGTCTCTTGGTCATACGGCTCGTCGTCGTGCTACTTACGAAACGACATTCCCTGTTACGCAGTCCGGAGTATTTGAATATGGTTTCAGGATTTTCCCGAAACATCATCTGCTGCCAAACAAAATGGAATTCAACCTTGTGAAATGGGTTTAGTTCTTTAACGTAATTGAAAAAGGGGATGTGCTGGTTAGCTACATCCCCTTTTTTAATTCTATAGTATTGTATCGTGAAAGTACCCTGCTTTCTTACCGGAGATTTTTATTCACAATAAATTTCAACTGTATATTAGAATCTCTGGAATAGCCATTTAAAAGATATATTCCATCAGCAAGGAAATCAGTCTTGACAATGATTTGATCTCCTGAAATATTATTTTTTTCTAAGACCACTTTCCCTTCCAAACTAACAATCTGCACTGAAGTAAATTTTAATTCTTTCCCATCTGAACTATAAATCGTCAATTCCCCGTTTGTAGATGTTACCAGAATATTTTGTTTAGTTCCTGTTACCGGATTCACTTCTGTAAAAGAACAAACATTACAATTGACGCTGTCGCATATTTGTACATCATCAATCATTGCCCGGATATGTCTGTACCAAGAACCTGTTGTAATAACACCTTGTTGTAGATAGGATAGGGTTCCAAACGATTCATCCAGCCTGCCACAGATTGGTGAGCCGGGGAGATGTTGTGTGAAAAGTGAATCGCTGAAAACACTCAAAGATACCTCTGAAGCACTCCACCTCTGCAATTGAATATAATAATCCTGATTCATATTGCCAACCGGTATAGATAGGCTGTGCAGTGGCTGATTTATAATACTGTCATTTTTTGTATACAAATGAAATCCCCAGGGATTCGAAGGATCTTGTGGATTCAAACAACAATTGTGTGAATTGGGTGTTACTGGTGAAAAGAAACTTACGCCTAGGGCATTGTTGTGTGTAGGCGGGTAACCGGGAAGATTATAAACAGCAGGGTCATCTCCATTTTGTGTGAAGACCATTATAAAATGACCGGGAGAATTCCCATCAATAGGTTTGAACTTACATCTTGCAGTAAAATGTGTTGAGATAGCCGGTAGCCCCGGAACTTGTCTGAAGATGCGATTATAGTCGGCACCGGCAGGGCCATCAAAAAAGAGTTGTGTTCCGGAAAGAATGATTTGTCCGGCTGTGTTGTCCAGAACTGACCAATTACTCAATGAATCATAGGTTTCGTTGAATGTTGGTTGAGGACAGAAACACTGTGAGTAAACAGTGGAGGAATAAAATAACGCAATGAATACAGAAATTAAATATCGTGTCATTCATCAAGGATTTAAAATTGTTACACTAACAAAACAAAACAATATTAATAAAAACTCTTCAAGCTTTTTACACGCATTTGGTAAACGTCAAAAAAATGATGGTCAAAAATAGAATTTCCAGAAGCTGATTACATGACAAATAAAAACTCTGAGCTTTTATTTACCCCAAAAAAACAAATTTTGAATTCTCAACACTCACTCAAACTAATCGGAACCGCGGTAGCCAAACCACCTTCAGCTGTTTCTTTGAATTTGTGATTCATGTCAAGCGCTGTATGCCACATGGTTTTTACGACATCGTCAAGTGATACTTTCGCGTTTGATGGGTCGCTGTTCAGAGCAAGCTGAGCTGCAGTAATTGCTTTCATTGCACCCATGGTATTTCGTTCAATGCATGGAATTTGTACCAATCCGCGAATCGGATCACAGGTAAGTCCAAGGTGATGTTCCATCGCGATTTCAGCGGCCATCATGGCTTGCTGCGGACTTCCTCCCATTCGTTCAGTGAGGGCTCCGGCTGCCATTGCGGAAGAAACACCAATCTCCGCCTGACATCCACCCATGGCGGCAGAAATCGTAGCGCCTTTTTTGAAAATACTTCCAATCTCTGATGCAGTCAACAGGAACCTGATAAGTTCATCTTCCAATTGAACACTATTTTCTTTTGTCCCACTCACATTCGGACTCATGAATAAGTAATAATACATAAGTACAGCAGGAATTACTCCTGCTGCTCCATTGGTAGGAGCAGTTACAACACGACCAAAGGAAGCATTTTCTTCATTCACGGAAAGTGCAAAACATGTAACCCAGTCAAGAATGTATTTGAAATTATTGCCACCCGCGCGAATCAGG
>CAYMMN010000022.1:0-17863 GCA_964391495.1 uncultured Flavobacteriales bacterium
ACGAATAGCCTACAAATACTCCGCTTTCCCTCAGAGTCAGTTGTGCACCATCACAAATTGTAGTGTCTTATTGAGTAATTGTGACAATACATCCTCCATCATGTGTTGATTGAATTTCACTACCCGGCTTGCCGATAATATTGGAACTTGTTAATAATCCCAATGTGATCAGGATTACAAACAAGCGGATCTTTTCAAATTTTAAAAAGAATGTCATGATATTTACTGGATTTACAAGGCTAAGGGGATAAATTTATTGTTGCAAAGTACAAAAATCAGAAAAAAATCCGCTCTTAAAGTGAGAATATATTTTCAAATATAAATGACACTACAATTGAGCATTCAAATCCGGTTTTCAACTTAAACTATGCATACCATATGCATCAAATCTGTGTTAAGACTTCGGAATCAGCATGATTTTATCGAAAAGTACCCGGGATAATTTCTCATTGGATTCCATCGTCCAACCGGCAATATGCGGAGATAAAATCACTTTTTCAGAATGAATGAGATATTGCCAGGTATCTGAATGTTCGAATTCAGAATTCCTTATCCTGAACTTCTCAAAAGAACTGTCTTCATATTCCAACACATCCAGACATGCTCCTAGTACTTTGCCGGATTTCAGATGCTTCACAAGATCCCTTGTTTCTACACAACCACCTCTGGCAGAATTGACGATATATATATTCTTCCTGAAACGGGAAATATATTCATCATTCACCATTTTCATTGTGTCAGACGCAAGTGGTACATGCAAACTAAGTACATCCGTTTCATTAAAGATTGTGTCCATGTCGGCCTCCTCTACACCTGCTGCCGAAAAACCTGATTTGTACTTATCATAGACAATTACACGGCAACCAAATCCGGCCAATTTCTTTGCAAAACTCCGGCCCATATTTCCGTATCCTATGATCCCTACAGTTTTCGATCCCAGCTCATGTCCGCGGTTTTCTTCACGCAACCACAATCCATCCCGAACTTGTTTGTCGGCAATTAAAAGATTGTTCATCAATGCCAGCAACATCCCGATCACATGCTCTCCTACAGCATCCCTGTTACCTTCCGGTGAATTGAGACAAAGAATATTCTTCGAGCTTGCATATTGAACATCTATATTTTCCATTCCTGCTCCTGCACGGGCAATGAAACGCAGTTTCCTGGCGGCATCCAAAACTTCCCTGTCAATTATTATTCTACTGCGAATGACAATTCCGTCGAAATCCGGAATCAACTTTATTATTTCTTCACGAGATAAAGTGTATCCTTCAGAACAGTCAAAACCCTCAGCGGTGAGTGACTCCCACAACAGAGGATGAACCGTATCAATAAACAGTACTTTCATTTAAAAAGATCTTTAAATTATGGGTGCTGAATTTTTGCAATTGCATTTGTCAAGACTACAAAATCCTGCCAGCTGAGTCGCTCAGCTCTTAATTCCAGGAAAGGAAGATCCGCCATCTTGTTTTTATCTACCATTGCTGACAATGCGTTCCTTAAAGTTTTTCTTCTCTGATTGAATGCAACTTTAACTACACGTTTAAACAACTTTTCATCACAATCCGGCTTAAAACCCGGTTTCAAAACAAAATGTAAAATCGCTGATTTTACTTTTGGTGGCGGCTGGAAATCTTCCTGATTGAGAACAAAGAGTAGTTCAACATCATAATACATTTGCATCAATACACTCAGAATTCCATAGTCCCTGTTTCCCGGACCGGAGGCAATCCTTTCGGCCACTTCCTTCTGAAACATACCTACAACTTCAGGGATGTGATCCTTAAACTCCAATACCCTGAAAAGAATTTGTGTAGAAATATTATAAGGAAAATTTCCAATGATGGCCACCGGCCGATCAAACTTTTTTAGCAAATCAAATTGCAAAAAATCTCCTTCAATGATTCTGTCCTGCCTGAATGGAAAATGCTCACGCAAATAGGTGATCGATTCCGGATCAATGTCAATCAGGAAAGTTTCATACTCCTTGTGTTCAAATAAAAACTGTGAAAGGATACCCATACCCGGACCTATCTCCAGAACATACTTGTATTTCCCTACAAGAGAATCCACAATTTTCTTTCCGATTTCGGGATCTTTCAGAAAATGCTGACCGAGATGTTTTTTAGCCCTTACCTGATGCATGGTGTGAAGTTACGGAATCCAAAGCTGAGCCTGAACATTCATTAGAATTTATACTTTTCAAATTCCGGACTGAATTCTATCGGAGCAATCACAGGATCCAGAACAAAACTTAAAAACTCATACTGCTCATACAAACCGGATTCATCAAATACTTCCTGCTTTAAAGGAAGCCAGTTTGTCCGATCAATGGTAAAAATTATTTTCCTGCAATAAAAATTAGGGATACGAATCACCTGACCGGGCTGAACATCTTCATAATTTTTTATGGCAGGATTTAAAAGTAAAATGGAGAAATCATTGAGATGCAGCTTCAATGCAATCGATGTAATGTTTTCGCCAAATTTTACAGTATAATCAAGGGGCTTATAATTGGTGTAGTCAAATGATAAGCGAATACAAGGTCTTTTTTCCCACGTTACTGTATCCAGAATATTCAGATAAGAATAAAAATCCGGTCCAAGTTGATTGGAATAATAACCGATGAGGCTCATGAGGTAGTCAAATCCAAGATCATGAACAGTGTGATGTGTTTCCTTTCTGATCAGCGTTGAATATGGGCTGAGCTTCAGATTTACATAGGGGAATCCATTCGGATTGATGAGCATCTTCTCTTCCATAAGATTTTCCCTCCACAATGCCTCCGCTCCCGGGTTTGGATAAATACAATACAAATAAAGGTTCCTCGGGTGAGTCTGTTGTTTAACCAAAATCTCACTCTTATGCAATTGCCCGTCCCGTAAACGCTCCGTTGATTTCAGTATGAATGTACCTGTCCGCATCGATTTACATGCGGCAATCATGTTGTTTACGATCAGGCGCTCTTTGTTCTCCTGCGACTGACAATAAGAAAATTTAAAAAGGAATAAAAAAAGTAAAAAGAGCCGCGTCATTGAATCACTTCTAGCAATGTGCGAAAAGCAACAAATTTATCCTTGTACTTCTTGTTGTGTTCATCGCGAAGCGCCGGAGCAAATTCCTTTTCATATCGTTCATAAACGGAAAGTGATTCACAGGTATATTGAATGGAAGACGTATGTCCACCCGAATCTTCATCACCCATCACTTTCAGAATAGAACTTTTACTGAACATCCCTGTTTTCAAAACGTCAGGAATATGTTTTTCGCGCATCCATTTCAGCCATTCTTCGCCGACTAAATTGTCGATATTTACGGTAACGTTATAAATAATCATAATTGTATTGATTCGTAAGCTTGAATAAAATTAATTCAGCACATCGCCACGCAAAGCACGGAAACGTTTACGGGCTTCCACGACAAACAAACTGCCGGGATATTTGGTGAGAAGTTCCTGATACAACTCCATTGCTTTCGCTGCATCTTTAAATTTATTTTCCATTAATTCCGCCCGGTGAAACAATGCGTCATCGGCAAGAACATCATCACCATATTTTTCAACGATTTTTTGATAGAGGCTGTCCTCCGCTTTCCAGTCGTGTTTAGCATCCATTATTCTGGCAGCTTTGTACCATGCTTCATCGGTAAGTGAATGATCCGGATATTTTATCAGAAGTGTATCGAGTATTGCTAAAGCATCATCATTTCTGTTTCGGAAGCTGAGTAAATCCGCTTTGGAATACAACATCAGAGCATCCATGGAAGAATCGAGACCGATATTATCCTGAATGAGCAGCGAAAGCGATAAAGCATCATTAGCGATTAATTGCGAAGTAGCCGATTTCAATACATCCAACTGAGCCTGTGCCCATAAAAAATCTCCACGAAAATAATCCAATCGTGCACTCCGGAATTTAGCATCCTGACCGAGTATATCATGTTTAAAATCCTTATCCACCTGTGCATACAGGAGATCTGAATCCCAAACATTGCCTTCAAACAAAAGTATGTCCCCCAACTCCAACTTACATTCTGCCTGTGTCTGTTTGGAGATTCCATTGAAATCAATCGTCTGTTCAAGGTCAGCGATCGCTGAATCCGCACGATCAAGATAGAATGCACGCAGATGTGCCAACCCTCTCACCAATCCTGCAGTCCTTGCGGAACGCCCCAATTCAGACAAGGTGGACTCGTAATCTCTTTCGAGTTTCTCCAGGTCGGAAGTAGTAAAATTATTTTCTTCTGTAATCTTCTTGTTGTAAGTGTTGAGCAATTCCATCCTCGCCGGAATATAATTTGGATTCATCACTCCTTTGTCGACTACGTATTGATAACAATTTATCGCGGCGGAATAATTCTGATTCGAAGCAGCCAAGCTACCGAGTGAAAGCACTCTGGAACCATCCTCTTTCATTCTTTTATCAAGCGCTTTAGCCTGAATATATGCCGACTCAAAATCTTTTTGCTGTACAAAAAGCCAGATGAGCATTTCTGAAAAAATAGGCTGATCAGGACTTCTTTGAATTCTTCTGAGCAGCGATGTTCGCAACAAATCCCCGCGATTATTTTCAGGATCATAACCAACTCTCGCCTGCAGAATATTCAGAACCTGCTGCTGAACCATCGGATTTTCTTCGACAGCATCGAGGTACTCATTGATCATCGCTGTATAATCACCTTTCTGATAATACACTTCCGCGATCTCAAAATTAAAACTGTAACGCTCGCGTAATAATTTCTTCCCTTCGATATAAGTCGCCAGCGCATGATCCCAATCCTGTCGCATCGTAAATGCATTTGCCAACGATAAGATCATTCCCTGATCAGGACGGAGTAATTTAATGGTGCGCTCAAACTGATCATTCGCTTTTTGTTCCTGACCTGAAGACAAATACACAAAACCCAGATCTGCTCCATAACTGAGATTATCCGGTTGCTTCTTTGAAATTTTTCGCACAAGTTTTTCAGCCTTGTCAAAAGACTTCATCGAAAGAAGACAACGGAGATAATTGGGATAAGTACCGAAAGGGTCCCTGTCGAATAATTTGTCGTATAACTCAGCCGCCTTGTCGTATTCAGCGTTATTGAGATACTGATCTGCCAGTTGCCGCTCTTTTCCGGTTTGAGCAAACATAGCACCGGACGAAAATATGAAACTGAATAGCAATAAAACTATTCCCTTCGGTAAAAAGCACCTGCTGAATAGCCGTGATTGTTTTTTCAGTTGCATCATTCGCGATTGATTTTGTTTTTTCTTTTTCAATTGATAATGTCAAATCCCGTATAAGAACGGATCGCATCAGGTATATGAACGCCATCTGCGCTTTGATTATTTTCCAAAAGCGCAGCAACTATTCTTGGCAAAGCCAGGGCACTGCCATTCAAAGTATGCGCCAGAGCCGGTTTTTCACTGCCTGAACGATAGCGCAATTTCATTCGGTTGGCCTGGAAGGTTTCAAAATTGGAAACACTGCTTACCTCCAGCCATTTTTGCTGAGCCGCTGAAAAAACTTCGAAATCGTAAGTCAGGGCGGAGGCAAAACTCATATCTCCACCACACAATCTTAAAATCCGGAAAGGCAATTGTAATGACCTCAATAATCCTGCAACGTGATCTACCATCGCATCAAGGGTTTCATAAGATTTTTCAGGATGCTGAACCTGTACTATTTCAACTTTATCAAATTGATGCAAACGATTCAATCCACGGACATCTTTTCCATAGCTACCTGCTTCTCTTCTGAAACAAGGAGTATATGCACAAAGCATGACCGGCAGATCCTCACCTTTTACAATGACGTCTCTGTAAATATTTGTAACCGGAACTTCAGCGGTCGGAATAAGATAAAAATCATCCAGCTGCACATGATACATCTGCGCATCTTTATCAGGAAGTTGTCCGGTTCCATATCCGGAATCTCTGTTGACCAGGATCGGCGGCTGGATCTCCCGGAACCCTGCAGCTGTCGCTTTATCCAGAAAATAATTGATGAGCGCGCGCTGTAATTTCGCACCCTTTCCTTTGTAAACAGGAAACCCTGCTCCGGTAAGTTTTACGCCCAGTTCAAAATCAATAATATCGTATCTGGATGCCAGTTCCCAATGTGGCTTCGCGTCTGCAGGTAATTTTGGAATAGCACCTTCCTGATGCACCACTTCATTGTCTTCAGGTGTTCTGCCGGCAGGAACCATTTCAGATGGAAGGTTGGGTAATTTCACAAGCTCCTGTTGTAACTGGAGCTCTGTCGCGCTTAATTTTTCACTCAGTTCCTGAGAGGAAGTTTTTAATGCCGCACTTTTGTTTTTGAGATCATCACCTTCTGCCTTCTTTCCACTTTTATACAAATCTCCAACCTGCTTGGCGAGCACATTTTGCTGATTCAAGAGACCATCGAGTTCATTCTGGATTTTTCTTCTATCCTCATCGATGGATAAAATAAGGTTTACAAGTTCTTTCGCATCAAAGTTTTTGACTGCTAGTCTTTCGATGACAAATTCCGGTTTCTCACGGAGGACACTGATCTGAAGCATAGAATAGATATAAGAAGAGGCAAAAATACGTTTTTGCCTCCTCATTCCATGCTGTAACAGGATGTTTTTAGCCTTGTTTCCAACCTTTTTTGAAACCCTTTTCCAGGTATTTCAAACGCTTATCCCCCTGAGTATATTTTTGGGCTGCTGTTTTCCAGTCTTTCCCTCCGGTAATCCCCTTTTCTTTAAGCCCCAATTGAATTCCCAAACGCTCCAATCCTGCTTTGTAATTGGATGACGAATAACCTCTGGATAACAATTGACGATACAAAACAAGCGCCTTATCATATTCCGACTTCGAAGTATATTGATCAGCCAGAAACATCAGGAAATAATTGTTGCATTTGGAAACAGCAAAATCATCCATGCCCGCATGTTTTAATCCAAATCCTGATACCGAAAACTGAATAAAATAACTTCCGGCTTCAAGATATCTGTCAATCATCTCCTGATATCGCTTTTGGCTCTGATAATCAAATACTTGACGAATTTGAGTCTGATAAGTAACTGCCGGAAGAATGCTGTCCCGGATGGTTTCGATATCTCCGTCGTTCAGGCTGCACATTACATTATCCTGTAAAAATTTAATGGCTTCTCTGATTTTTTCATCAGCTTTAAAATAATCAAGGAGTATCAATTGATTCTTAACCTCCAAAAACATTGAGTCGTAACTAACCTGAGCATTCTGACATTCCTGAGAGAATATTCCTGTCTTTAGATCCTGCAATGATTTTGCTACTTCCGGATCTTCCTGCAGATTATACTTACTCTGAAAAGCAATCGCTTCATTGGAAATTTTACGGGCTCCGGCAAGATCGTTCTGAGTTGCTTTGTCCTTACCTTCCCTGATCATTTGGAGTACAACGGGTTTGGCAGCATTCCTTTTCAATTCATTGATTTCCTTTGATGGATTCAGGGAAAACTGTTGCTGCAAAGATGAAGC
This sequence comes from uncultured Flavobacteriales bacterium, assembly GCA_964391495.1. Lineage (GTDB taxonomy): Bacteria > Bacteroidota > Bacteroidia > AKYH767-A > 2013-40CM-41-45 > JADKJP01. The sequence continues at coordinate 7,475 of CAYMMN010000022.1, forward strand.
TTCTTCAAATTTTTTAAGAGCAGAATTGTATTGACGTTCAGAAAAAAGTGACTTCCCCTCGCCGATTAAATTGTCATATCTTTTTTGCCGAACCCCTTTCCACATCTCCAGCGCTTCATTCGCGGAAAGCACATCATTCGGATAATCCTTCTGGAAACGTACAGCCTTCGATAAAATATTTTCCGCTTGTGCAAGATCCCCATTCTGGTAACTGGATTTAGCTTCGTCCAAATAGCCCTGATAAATGCCGGTCCTTACTTTTCTGAATCCTTCATCAATCCGGCTATCGCAAATCACACCGCCAACAGAAACACACATATGATTTGCCTTGACTAAATAATCAAGTGCTTCCCGCAAATGGCGTAACTGATACTGACGATCCGACTGACTCAGATAATTTTCATAAATAGATTTGGCAAGATTTGTTGTCATTCGGCGGGTCTCAGGATCCGGATCCATTTCACGGATAATATCCAGCACACGGCACTCTGCTTCGTTGACATAACCATCTTCATAATCTATCTCAGCTAATTGGTAAGCTGCAGGAGCAAAACGAGGATTCTCCATTAGCGATCTTCTGAAAGCTGATTTTGCGGATTCCTTTCGGCCCCTCGATAACAAATCAATTCCGATATTATAAAAATGAATATAAAGGTTAGCCTTGGTATTCATCAAACGTATCCTCATGTCATCGGCTCTGCGCTTCAGATCCTGCATCCTGTCAACAAAATGAATCGGATCTGTAGTGAAAAGATCCAACTGACCGGGGAAATTATATACATCGAGATTTACTATTTGCTGATCAACATTTCCAAGCACACCAATGCTGGCATCCAGCTGACCGATATCCTCAGGATGAATTGATGCTACGTTTAGAAAAAGCTGTTGTAATGTTGCATCCGCTGAATAGTAATTTTGAATCATTGCAAGTCGATCCCTGAGTTTTCCAAATGTGTTTGGAGCAAATAAAAATTCAACCTGGGTCACATCCACTTTCAGAGTATTCGATCCGGAATCTGCAAATGCAAAGGAGGCATCACCAGTCTTTCCATTTTGAATTGAAAGTTCTTTCCGGATTCCCGGAGCAGCATCACCGCCCTGGTTTATTGGAACATGAATAGCCATTTTTAATGTCACAGGCATGAATATTTCCGTTAAATCAAATCCTTTGTTTTTCAATTCCCTTGTGATATGTATACCCGAAAACGTTGCACTTGCTATACATTCCGTTCTTCCAATGCGCGAGATTTCCTTTAATAAGTCGTATTCCAGGGGTATTTCACTGTAGGAACCAGGCCGCATACCCTGGGCTTGAGCTAGTAATGCCAATATCTGATTGACTTCAGAGGATCCCGACTGCTGATACCGAAATGTATAAGTCAAATGTTTTTGTTCCCTGTAAATGACTCTTGGTTGGCCCTGAAGGCTATAAAGGATAAAAAATAATAAAGCAGAAGCGAGGAGTTTTTTCATAGAATAGGATGGTTATTTGCCAAAGCAAATACTATACCGCTCAAAAGTACAATTTCCTTCAATAGTTCTTTTGAGCAAAATACAATTACAAATTTTGTATTTTTATGGCTAGAGAAAAATAATTCAAACAGATCAGACATGCTTAGTCCTGCTACATTTCGATTTTTAAAATCAATTAAAAAAAATAATAACAAAGACTGGTTCGACAAAAATAAGGATGCGTACCTGGCTGCTAAAGACGATGTTGGCTCTCTTGTTAATGAAGTGATTGCAGAATTGGTAAAATTCGACAAAACTCTGGCCGGGCTGTCGGCTAAGGACTGTGTTTTCAGAATTTACAGAGATGTCCGGTTTTCAAAAGATAAACGCCCATATAAAACAAATATGGGGGCAAGTATCAATGCTGGAGGAAAAAAAGTGATGATGCCCGGCTATTATCTGCATCTGGAACCCGGTAATTCTTTTCTGGCAGGTGGACTGTGGATGCCTCCGGGTGATCAGTTGAAAAAGATTCGACAAGAAATCGATTACAATGGCAAGGATATTAATAAAGTGATCAGCAATCCTGCGTTTAAAAAATACTATGGCACTTTCGATCAATCTTATAAATTGAAAACGACTCCGAAAGGATATCCGAAAGAACACAAAGACATTGAATTATTAAAGTTAACAAGCTTCATCGTCTGGCATCCTTTCAAGGACACCGAAGTCCTCAATAAAAATTTCGTAAAAGAAATCGGTAAAGGCGCGAAAATCATGGCACCAATGTTGAATTTTCTCAAAGTAGCGATCAGCTAAAAAACTAATTCTTCCATCAACAAACATATTACCAGTTACCCGGAAATCATTACTCTTTACACTTCACATTTTACACTTCAAAAAAAAATCCCGCACCGGTACCGGCGCGGGACGAGGTTCATCTACCACAATGAAACCTCATTTTACTTAACCAAAACAATTCATGGGGGCATTCAACAATCAACAATTATTTTCAAATCTTGGTGTCAAGTACGCTGAGGTCATGCATATCCAGTAATCCGCAACCTTCGCAATCACTGAGGAAAGAGCCTGCTGTACCGCTCAGGTGTACCGTACCACAACCCAATACTTCAGATTTTATTTTTAGTGCACGAACGTCCAGATTCACCACAGCTCCTTTGTCTACTTTAATACTGAGTATATCTGTATTGATGTAACCATAAGCTTCAACGAGAGAATTCCCTTTAACATCCAGTGAGGTGAGATCATCAACATTGATCAGTATTTCTGTTCTTTTGCCATCAACATCATAATTGTTTGTTTGCAAAATGTACAAAGTGTCATTGCGGAGATAGGTAGTCATATTCAGCAGCTGATCTTCTGTACCGGTAAGTGATAAACCGGGTACTTCATCCTGAACAAGTGTAATTTTAGCATCGCCTTCCATCACAATGGCGTGATAAGGCTGAGAGGTACGAACTTCAGTAATGATTGCTGAAGAATCAGAAGCAAAAGAAAGAGCAGGCATAACGAACCCGGCAACAATTGCGAATAGTTTTTTTACATGTTTCATTTTATCAGGTTTTGTGGATTTAACTCTTTGGGGTTATGAGTTATTTCCGGGTGAGTGGTGGAGTATTTATTTCTTGAATTACGTATGCAAATTAACGGCGACATAAACACTTTTGGTTCAGCAATGTTGCTCAACTGTAGATTTAGACGGATGAAACGTTGAGATTACTACAGCCTTAACATTTAATTATGATTTGTCCTGAGTTTGTTAACATAATTTCAGAAATCACGACCCGATTACATTGATGAATCCGCAAATAATCCGTTTTGTAATGCTTCAAATTCCTCAGGAGAAAGAATTTCACTGCAAAGTTTTAAAAGAGCCTCAAATGCCTGTGGCGGAGCAGTGAACTGGATTTGAGACATCATGTGCAAACGTTCAAATGGCTCAATGGAAGGAATCATAAAACGTGCAACCAGCATGGAGTCTGATGGAGTAAGACTGCCAATAATTGCAGCGGTCATACCCTTGATTTCATCATCCGAACACAGTTCATAGAACAAATTGGTCATCACAATCTCTTCCATTTGCATGTGCATCAGATATCCACTGATGAATTTGTTCACGGCATAATAAAAGTTCCAGTAAATATCTTTCCGAAATTCGGGAGTTGCTTCCAAAAAGGAATTGATTTGCTGTTTCAATCCTTCAATTTCTTCATGAATTTGAAGATGCTCCTCTTCATTATGTCTGGTGGAACCCGGTTTTTTCATTTCAAGCAATGGCAAAGAATATACGTCCTCCTTGTGACCATGCATATCGAGGAAATGTACCAATTCTTCAAACCTGTCTTTTATTAATTTCCGGGAGCCAACCTGTTCAATGTCCATACGGCCAAGCGTATAGGAAAAATCAAACATTGCTTTACGAATCGCTTTGTGGATGCTCCGGTAAACATCCGGACGAGAGAAATTTGTCATTTGTCTTGTTTTTAGGGGTTATAAATTTGTTCCCCAAAAATGACAAGACCTGATAGTCTGCAAAAGTGAATTCAGATGAAACGTAGGAAAAGACGGATGAAACGAATGGATTGCTGATTGTTGATTTTATATTGATGATTGTTGCGGAGATTATCCGGGCTTATCTTACTCCACAAAACAAATTATCATTGCGGATCAAATCAATCTAAAATCTAAAATCAAAAATCAAAAATCTAAAAATCTAAAATCTAAAATCCATATCACTCTCCCAGCCACTCCTTAAAATCGCCCGCCCGCTCACGGCTCACTATTACTTCTTCATCCGGTTTAGGCTTGATGGTTACTTTGAGTTTTCCATTGAACCATGTATGAATTTCATCAATACAGATTGAATTGAGGATATACTGACGATTGGCTCTGAAAAAATGTCTTGGATCCAGTTGCTGCTCCAGCTCATCAAGAGTATAGTCCATGGCGAATTTATTATTCTCCTTCGTCCGCATAAAAACGATCTTATCTTCAGTGAAAAAATAAGAGATTGATTCCGACCCAATCGGCATCAAACGTTGTCCTGATTTGACCAGGAAACGGTTACGGTATTTCTCACCGTGCTGTTGCGCAACAAGTGTTTCCACCAAACGCTCAATACTTTGTTGCTGAGTCCCTGATATTTTATCCTCGGTTACAGATTGTTTCCTCAGGTTTTTAAATTTATCAAGTGCAACTTTCAGCTCTTCCGGCTTAATGGGTTTCAAAAGATAATCGATACTGTTAACTTTAAACGCTTTCAATGCGAATTCATCGTAAGCTGTAGTAAAAATTACCGGGCATTGAACGTCTATTCTGGAGAAAATTTCAAAACTCTGTCCATCGGCCAGTTCTATATCCATGAAAATCAAATCCGGACAACCATTTCTTTTGAGCCATTCCACAGAACCTTCTATGCTGTCGGTCACACCGATACAACACATATCAGGGTCAATTTCGAAAAGCATTTTTTTCAATTTCTTCGCGGCGAGATCTTCATCTTCTACCAATAAGATATTTAATTGCTGACTCATATTATAACTGTATTGAGGGTTGTGAACTGGGAGGTACTTCGCGCTTTAAGGATAGTCCCGCTTCGAACGGGTCGTAAGGCATTTGCGGACTGATCAGTGGTAATTTAACCTGGAAATTATCTTCTGTACTTCTGATGATCACTTCCGACTGATTCAACAACTTATACTTGGAAGTAATATTCGCAAGGCCCATTCCTCCGCTAGGAACAGACTGTGTCTTTTTCTGCAAATTATTATCCACCATCAGATTCCCCAATGCATCTGTTGAAATGCGAATAATCAATGGCTTGTTTGCAGAAACAACATTGTGCTTGACGGCATTTTCTACAAGAATCTGAAGTGTTAATGGCGGTATCAGGAAATCACGAAAACTCGGAAACACATCTACTACAAGTTTAACACCGTTTCCGAAACGTGTTTGCAAAAGAAAATAATAAGCCTGAATAAATTCGAGCTCGGCACTCAGCGTGGTCAATTCCTTCTCATTGGTCTGCAAAAGGTAACGATATACCCTCGACAACTCAGCGATGAATTGAACCGCTTTTTCTTTGTCTTCTTCCACAAGTGAACTGAGTGAATTCAGACTGTTAAACAAAAAATGCGGATTCACCTGGTTCTTGAGTGAATCAAACTGACTTTGAAGATTCGCCTTTCTAAGCTGTTCCATTTCCGAAAATGACTTTCTCCATTGGTTGAAAAAATACAGCGATTCATAAATACCGGTAATGATCAGCGCGTAAAACATGTTCATCCCGAAACTATAGAGGTATTCGAAAATTACGGGATGATCCTGTGGCGTTTCGCCCATGTTGTAAAAATCCACCCCGGAAATAAATTCAACTTTTAAAAGTGAAACAGCAAGAGTTGCTGCTGTTACATAGACTCCAAGATTTATTATCCGCTTTCTTGTGTTCAGAATACCGGGGAATTTTTTTCGCACCAGGAGGATTACAAATCTTGTGACTTCCCAGGAAATAATAACATATGCAGTGCTCAATAAAAACACTTTCAAAAACGGAATGTGTTTAACATGTACCAGATCGAGGTAGAAAAAAATATTCAGGAATAAATTTAGTATGGTTATTCCACCTATCCGAAGCCACTTATCATTTAGTTTTTCCATTGGTTAATTAGCTATGAGTGGTAAAACAACCGTAAACTGATCCCTGGTCTCCTGAATTAAAACATCAGGCTGATTGAGCAATTTGTATTTCGCTGAAATATTCGCGAGTCCCATTTTCCCGGATGGAACTTTTTGTATTTTTTTCTGTAAATTGTTCATCACACACAAATTATTCTTTTCATCTGTATACACTTTTATGCATAAGGGCTTTGAAACAGAAACCTGATTGTGCTTAACGGCATTTTCAAGAAGAATCTGCAAAGTAAGCGGTGGAATGCTATTTACAAAATGAGATGAATCAATATCAACTTCCAATTTCACTCCATCGCCAAATCTTGTTTGCAATAAAAAAAAGTAAGCTTTGGCAAATTGCATTTCATTTTCAAGAGAGGTCAGTTTACATTCATTATTCTGTAAAAGATATCTGTATACTCTTGACAATTCATCCACAAAAATAAGCGCTTTATCTTTATCCTCTTCAATCAGAGATGAAAGGGTATTCAGGCTATTGAATAAAAAATGAGGATTCACCTGATTTTTAAGAGCATCCAGCTGACTCTGCAGATTTTCCTTTTTCAACTCCTGAGCTTCCAGAAATGAGGCCTTCCATTTTCGGAAAAAATAAATTGCTTCATATGTACCCCCAACCATGATTACAAAAACCATGTCCATTACATAATCATGGATGATGACATCGGTACTCACCTGGTGATGCCAGATATTCAGCTTATTCAGGAGATAACTGGTTCCAAATGAAATAAAGGATGTTACTACCGCGAAACATAGCAATGATAATAAAATACGCTTGCCCGTGTTTATTACATCAGGATATCTCTTACGAACCTGCAACATCACTTTTCTGTTAGATTCCCAAATCAGAATTGTAATGGTGAGCGAAATCACAAATGCCGTCAGCATCGATACATGATAAGTGGCACATGCATCCCTGTAAAAAATATAAGCTGCCAGAACGGCGACCACCGGAATACCAATCATCCTGAACAAGGAATCGTTCAGAAAATAATCCGGATTGTGTGTTTGCTTTTGCATATTAATTTCTCTGAAGAGCTTTTCTGATTGAGAACAGATGCATTGCAAAAGCCACAGGTACCACAAATCCCGGCAACCATACAAATGGGAAATATGCTATCATCGTATTGGGTGGGCCTTCTGTAAAAACTCGAAAAGGTAATGGTGTTGATAATATCGCCACTGCCACGATATTCGCAAGCAGTATCAGACCGAATACATTCCAGGCAATGATTCCGGACTTCGATTTAAATTTTCCTTTAGCAATCATATAAGCAACAGGCAAAGCGGTTATACCCACCAGCACATCAAAATTCCTTCCTTCAAATGTCATTTGCTTTCCAATCACACCTTCAAGGAACAATCCCCACAGAATCAATTCCATAATAATGCGGAACGATTGCATATAAACCAGCCAGTGAGCCGGTACCGCTTCAAGAAATTTATTGAATTTGGGAGAAAAGAAAAGAATGAGAATTCCGGTCACAGGAGGAACAATCAAAACAAGAAAATGGGGTGGCATCGAAGTCCAGTTATCCAGAAAATGCATACCGGATAATTGTTTTAATCCCATTAACCAAACAATTAATACAGCTCCAACTTTTAAGGTTCCTTTCCTTGCGCGAATTTGCTCCTCTCCTCTTTTTAATCGAATCATTTTAACAGCCCAAACAATCAGAGCGAACAGAATAAAAGTCAACAATACAAAACTAACTTCCAATAAGTTTGAAATTTCAGGTTGCATGGATGTATGAATTTAAAAAGTGAGACGGTATTGCGGAATTGGGAAGAACCCAATCTGATATTCGGTAATGGTCTTTCCCGTCTTCGTGTCAAAATGTTCCTGCCAGATATTTTTTGTATTGAATATATTATCAAAGTCAATTGAAAATTCATGGGTCGACTTTTTCTTATTCACTGTATACCCTATTTTCAAATCTGTGCGGAAATAATCTTTTCTCCGATGCTCATAGGCATGTAATTCATCATATCTGGTTTCCTTGTAAAGCGCGGATTCAGCCAGATCAATAGGCAAGTATCGTTTACCGCCGGCAAAAGTCGTTTTGAGGTTAACACCGAAAACATTTTTACCCTTTACTTTCCACTCTTTTCCGGCAAGTACATTCACCGTAAAATTTCCATTGAACGCTGTATTACGTTCTTTACCATCACTGCCTTTGTATTTCGATTCATACAAAGAACCCGTGAAGAGATAATAATAACCATGGCTGTAAAATTTCTCAACCGTTAGCTCAAACCCATAATTTTTACCGGTACCGGCATTTACCAGACTGTCAACTCTGCCAATCCCAAAATCAGCTCCTTCATTCAAAATGGAATACCAATTCTCCTTGGTCTCCACAGGGACATTGTACAAATCCTGGTAGTAGGCTTCCAGCTTAATCCGCATATCCTTTTTGAAGGACTTGTCAAATGCGAGCACAAACTGATTGCTCTTTGTCATCTCCAGATTCCGGTTCGTTTCAATATAAGTTCCATCACTCTGATAGGTACGAACCAGATACGCAAACATTGGTTGCAACTGGCTGTGCATTCCGGCACCGGCACTGATGGAAGCTCCTTCCCTGATTTCCCAACGCAGACCGGCTCTCGGTTCAAGTGCATAGGTATTGTTCAAACCAAAATCTTGTCCGTGCACTCCTGCAGTAAGTGCAAGATGATCGCTAAACTTGTGTTGCAATTGAACAAAGCCCTGATACAGGTTGCTTCCTTTACTGAAATTACTGTATTGCTCCCAATGATCGTATTCATATCCACTGTCGTGGTAAGCGTATTCGTAATGATTTACCGTAAATCCAATTTTCAAATAGTCTTTGCTTGAAAACTTTTTATTCCAGCTGTAATCAAAAGTATATTTCTGTTGATTTGAATTATTCCTGTAATATGGTATAGGAGAATTATCAAGAACAGAAATAGAATCAATCTTGTACTTTTCTCCCGCAGTTGAGACCGATAGATTTAATTTTGAATAGGTGGTTGAATTGAAAAAATATGTGTGTTGCAAGCCTATCACACCCATGTTATTTCCAAAATATCCATCCTGTCTGCGCTCTCCATCGTATAAATTTGTCTGCGTGGTATCTTTTTCTTTGTCGAGAACTTCTACATAGCTTTTTCCACCAATTCCATACAATTCAAATTTCCCGGCCTTTTTTGTCGGAACATGGACATTGAAGGAAAGATCCTGGTATTCCGGTACTGCTGTACCCGTACCAAAATTTATCCCTAAAGCTTTGAATACACCCAATGTTGAATAACGGTAATTTATAAGGTAAGATGCCCCACCTTTTTTACCAATCGGACCCTCAGCTCCCAATTCAAAACCATTGAATCCAACCTGACCAAGAAACTCAGTTTTTTCATTGTTCCCAGAGCGCATTTGCAGATCAAAAACTCCTGCCAGAGCGTTTCCGTATTCAGCAGGGAATGCACCGGTGAGAAAATCAGATTTGTCAAGTAAATTATTATTGAGAATACTTACAGGTCCACCGGTTGTACCCAGCGAACCGAAGTGATTCGGATTTGGAATTTCCATTCCATTCAAACGCCACAAAACTCCTAATGGTGAATTTCCACGAATGATGATATCATTGCGAGCGTCGGATGTACTGCTTACTCCTGCATAATTCGCTGCCATCCGGGAAGGGTCATTTAAACTACCGGCATAACGGGAAGTTTCTTCAACGGTGAAAGATCGTGCACTGACAGTTGCCATTTCATTATTGGTCTTGTCTTTTTCTCGCTCAGAAACAATTGTAACTTCTTTGCCTTCGATAACTGATTGTTCGAGTTCAATGGTTAGTACGACTTCTTTCCCGGAAGTCACGACTGTAGACAAAGTAACTTCCTTGTAACCGACCATAGACACCTTTAGCATTTGTCTGCCTAAGGGGACATGTTCCAAACGAAAATTTCCATTGAGATCGCAGGCAGCGCCTTTGAATTCAGTGCTATCTAATAATCGCACTGCAGCACCTATTAATGTTTCATGACTTGCTTTGTCGATTACCGTTCCCCGGATTGTCTGAGATGGTAATTGAGCAAAAGCCAAAGAATTGATGATCAAGAGCAAAATCAGAAGTACTGAATTCCTTTTCATAGACCGGAAACAAATAAAGATTGAATTTAAGCACAAAATAAAACCAAAATCCATCAGATCATTTAGTGGTCTGACTGAAACGTACAAAAAACAGTGTGAAGGGTAAGAAG
>CAYMMN010000023.1:0-17848 GCA_964391495.1 uncultured Flavobacteriales bacterium
GTTTTCAGCAAAAGTTGTGTCCTGAATAAGCCGGCCAATGGTTCCATTACCATTGTTGATTTTGACCATGATTTCGGCTAGTTGCTGAGAAATGATCTCTGCGTTTCCTGCAGTAACCTGAAGGCTAGCCATAATCGCGTCTGTTTCTACAGGTTCTGCGGAAGTTAATTCAGCGCCTTCTTTTGCCAGCCCCGCATCCGCGCTGCCTTGTGTTATGATCAGCAGTCTGTCGCCAATGAGCCCTTCCGATCCAATCGCGACTTCGCAATCGGATTTGATGAACTGTCTTACTTCTTTTTTTACGAGCATGTCAACACGGACAGTGGAATCGTTAATAATTGTGATCTGATCGACAGTGCCGACATTGATGCCGGAAAAGCGAATATTGTTTCCTACCTGCAAACCGCTCACATTGTAGAATGTGCTTGTGAGCTTGAAAACAGGGTTGAACAGATTTTTTTGTTTTCCGATGATGAATATCGCGAGAACAAAAAGTGCAAGGCCTCCGGCGACAAAAAGTCCGAGACGTATTTTGAATTTTTGAGAGTGAGTGTCCATGATGAATTACTTAGGGTGTTTCAGAGTTAGTAGGGAGATAGCTTATTTGAAGAAGGAATGTATTTCGGGATCTGTAGATGTTTCAAATTCCGGAAGGCTGCCTTCCTTATACATTTCTCCATCTTTCAGCATAACGATACGATTGCCGGTTGTTTTTGCACAAGCGATATCATGCGTGATGATGATCGATGTTGTTTTGTATTTCTTCTGGACTTCCAGAATCAATGCGCTGATTTCATCTGAAGTCACAGGGTCAAGTCCGGTAGTAGGTTCGTCGTACAACATGATCAGGGGATCAACTACGATAGTACGAGCCAGACTGATTCTTTTTCGCATGCCTCCTGATAATTGAGAAGGCATTTTATTCAGTGTGTCAGCCAGGCCGACATTGGTAAGTGCTTCGTTGATTTTTTCATCCACTTCGGATGTTGTCATTTCTCTTTTGATTCTTCTCAAAGGAAATTCCAGATTTTGTTTGACAGTCATCGAATCATACAGAGCCCCGCTTTGAAAAAGAAAACCAATTTTTGTTCTCAGTTCTCCAAGTTTTTTGTTTTCCATTTTGATGACATCCTCATTAAAAACGGAAATTGAACCGGAATCAGATGAGATAAGTCTTGCTATGCATTTAATCAATACAGATTTTCCTGATCCCGATTTACCGATGACAACGAGATTTTCCCCTGTATATACCTTGAGATTAATGCCATTTAAGACCTTCTGATTTCCAAAAGATTTTTTCAGGTCTTTAATTTCAATGACGATTTCCTGCTTTCCGTTTGAAGAAGCTGGACGATTCATTTCCGTTGTGCGTGTCTTTTCGTTCATCAGAGCATATCTGTTATTTGTACAGCGATTACATCCACCACAATCACAAGGAGGGATCCGAGTACCACAGCAGAATTTGCCGCGACTCCGACACTTTCAGTGCCTCTTCCGGCATTATAACCTTTGTAACAACCCACAATCCCGATCACTGCGCCAAAAAAGAATGATTTGATGACAGCCGGGAGAAAGTCGATGAATTCAACATGACTGAATGCCTGAGAAAAGAACAAAGTGAATGAAACATCTCCTTTGAGGTTTGTACCCAGCCAGCTTCCGATCATTCCCCATCCATCCGCATAGAGTATCAGTAATGGAATCATGATTGTTGCCGCGATAACACGTGTCACAACAAGGAATCTCATTGGGTTTGTTGACGATACTTCCATAGCGTCAATTTGTTCTGTTACTTTCATTGAGCCCAGCTCGGCGCCCATTCCGGAACCGATTTTGCCCGCGCAGATCAGCGCGGTAATTACTGGACCCATTTCACGAATCAGTGAAACAGCGACCATTCCGGGCAGCATTGTTACTGCTCCAAAATCAACCAACACCGGACGCGATTGAATCGTTAGCACGAGACCCATGATCGCGCCGGTGATGGAAATTAATGGGAGTGATTTATAACCGATCTGATAACATTGACGAAATAATTCTTTCCATTCAAAATGACCTGTGAATGTTTCTTTAATTATTTCCCAAATGAAAAGAAAGCCATCCGCTAGACTGGTTGCAAAGTGACTTACAGCAGACTTTCTCGCGAGTGCCTGATCGCTTAACTTCAGGGTCTGCTCCGTCGCGAATCCTTTTATGTTGCTGATTGGTTTAATGATTGGCATGATGATTATTTCTGTACTTTATATCATTGTTTAATTTGGTATTGGACAGTTCAGTTCATGTACCGTCTGAGTATCCATGCAATTGTTTCATGATCTTCCATCAGACCTGTTAAGAGATCGGCGGTTCCTGCATCACCATACTTATCACCACATAGATCAATTTGCTTTCTCAATTGACGAATTACCGATTCATGATCATTTAGCAGTTCTTCCAGCATTTTATTCTGTGACAAATGATTTCCATGAGATTCTTTTAAGGTGGAATGGGAAGAAAATTCTTTCATGGAGCCTATTGTCTTTGAACCAAGTTTGCCAATACGTTCAGCAATTTCATCGATGTATTCTTCCAGCTGTTTGTAATGCTGTTCAAATAGTTTGTGTAATTCCATAAAACTTTCTCCGGACACATTCCAATGAAAATTTCTTGTTTTTATATACAAAACCATTTCATCGGAAAGAGAAGTAGATAATAATGTGACGATGTTTTCCAGATTTTTATCTGAAATACCAATACCGGGTTTGTTTTTCGTTTTCATGTTATTTTTTTATAAAACCAAAATTCAATTTTGTTGTCGGAACTACATTGCCAAGAAGAAATCCCCAGGGCTTAAGCGGCTCAATATGATCAAAGACTAATTTCAGGATTGCAGTTAAGGGAATTGATAAAAACATCCCCGGTATACCCCAAAGTGCCGCCCCGACAAGTACCACGACAACAGATACCAGAGCATTGATTTTCACTTTTGAGGCGACAATACTTGGAATGATAAAGTGGTTGTCAATGAATTGGATGACCAGATAAACGCCCATAACCATAAGAGGCGCTGTAATGGAATCTTTTGTTATGAAAGCAATGATCATTGGTAATGCGATCGCGATGACTCCCCCGACATACGGGATTACGTTTAGTAATGCACCGGTTACTCCAAGAATAATTGCATAGTCAATTCCTAATATCAGGAGACCAGTAGAATTCAGAACTGCTACAATCGCCGCTTCTATCAATAATCCACTCAGGTAACTCTGAATTATTTTTTTTGAATGAATCAGCACTTCATATACTTCCGGTTGTTGATTTGACTTAAAGAGTTTATTTACAAATTGGAGTAAAAGATTTTTGTAATACAAAATCATGAAGAGATATACCGGAAGCAGTACAACAATGATGATTATATTGTTTATTGTAGAAACAGTTTGACCAATACTGCCACCCAGGTTTCTAACAATATCCTCGTTTGTCGCATTTATCCATGCATGAATCTTATAAGGTTTGATATTAAATTTTTCCGAAACCCAGTGGATAAGCTGAGCACTTGTTTCATTGAATTTAACCTTTAACTGAGGATATGTTTCACTCAACAAACTGATCTGAACGGATAAGAACCAGATGAGGCCAAGTGTGAGCAGGATCGTAATGAAGACAGAGATGAAGATTGCGATTATTCTGTTTACCTTATGTCTTGTTAGAAAATTTACAAGAGGGTTTAGCAGGATCGCTATGATGGTTGCATAAATCAGTGGTAAAATGATTTGTTGACCTATAAATAAAACAAAAGCGGTTGCTACTCCACCAAGAATGATGAGAGAGTATTTGGCGTAAAATGGAAAATTAAGTGTGTTTTTCATTAATAAGCAAGAATGAAAACCGGGGGAATGTGTTCATTCCTCCACCTGCTAAATTACTTTTTTGGGTCCGCAGCCCTGTTACACAACTTCCGGATTATGTTACATAATTCACATGTACGGTAATTGCATTATTTGAGAAAATTCATCATCGTCTTGTATAAAATGAAGAGAGCCGTTGAAATCAACGGCCCCCTCTTCATCCTAATTCAACATGGAATCAAACTTAGTACGTTGTTTTTAATTCTACTCTTCTGTTTTTTGCTCTGCCAACACTTGTTTTATTATCCGCAATTGGTTTGGTTTCTCCAAAACCGGTTGCAGTAAGACGTGATTCCATAATTCCTTTTCCCATCAGGTAGGTTTTTACGGATTCAGTCCTTTTTTGTGAAAGAGTCATGTTGTATGCATCTTCCCCGCGGTCGTCAGTATGTCCTTCAATGATCAGGTTGGCGGCTTCGTAACGTTTTATTATTTCCGCTAATTCATCCAGTTGAACAAGGGAAGCGACTTTAAGTTTATCGCTATTCGTTTCGAAGAAAATTTTACTGGCTATCTGAGTTATTTTTTTGATGTCTTCTTTTGCAATTTCAGGACATCCTTTATTTGCCATGGTGCCTTTTACAGCAGGGCAACGATCTTCATTGTCCGGGACTCCATCACCATCCGTATCAGGACAACCTTTAAGAGCAAGTGTACCTGCTAAATCGACACAGGCATCTTCTTCGTTCACGATACCGTCTTTATCATTGTCAAGCGGACAACCGCTTGCATCAACAACATATCCCGCTTTTGTTCCGACACACTTGTCATCTCCATCAGCGACTCCGTCTTTGTCGGCATCAGGGCAACCATTTAAAGCGGCCAGACCTGCAAGCGCCGGACATTTATCATCTTTATCTGTTATACCATCACCATCAGTATCAGGACAACCTTTCATTGCTGCAAGACCTGCAACATCCGGACAAGCATCTAAATAATCCGCAGTTCCATCATTATCTTTATCAAGAGGGCAACCTTTAGGATCTACTGCAACTCCCGGTGGAGTGTCAGGACATTTATCGAGACGATCCGCAATACCATCTTTATCCGCATCTTTTTTATTGCCCAGATTGAATGTCAATCCAACCATATGGAGCAGGTAGGCGTCATTTTCAGCGCCTACAACGCCATCTCTGTTATCCGCTGTTGAGTAGAGGAAGGTCTCCTGAACATTCAGCATGACAGTAGGTCCCATTTTAAAATTGATCCCTGCACCAAAAGATGGAGCTATAAAATCAACTTTCTTTTCAGTGATACCGACATTTCTGTCGAACAACATTGCTCCGCCTCCAACAAATAAATATGGACGTACCGGAGAGAGAGGGCCCAGAATATTGAAACGAAAATTCACTGTCACTGTAGACATATCTCTTCTGAATCTTCCTGCCGGACGATTGAATCCAATTGCTCCTTTTGTTGCCAGCAAATTTATATCAAGGTGACCACCTATATATCTCGAAAGCGAAATGCCTCCAAAACCATATAATGACATATCGGTCTTGTAAAAATCATTACCTAAATCTCCTTTGTATTGTCCGGCTCCGCCGTGTAAACCAATGTTCCATTTTTTATCCTGCGTCTGAGCAGAAATCAATCCTGAAAACAGGAGAAAACATGTAATAAGTAGAAGATTTTTCATAATGATCTTTATATAAATTTTGCCTCAAAGGTCATTCTAATTGTCTGCTTCCAGTTATACAATAAACTATATAAGTTACATAATTCACACTTTTGATTTGTTAAGGCTGACTCTCGTCACGTAATGAAATGAAATGCAAGGGATGCGCATAATGTTGATTCAATTGAGTACCTTTGATATATTAATATGAAGATGTTTCTGTAAATAATTATTATTTCAATTACAGAAGTCGGAATATATAATAATCAGTGTTGCCGGACTAAAAAATTTACTATTTGAAACTCTATATCAAATTCATGGTTACTATCCGCTGCAAATTGATGGTGAAGGATATTTTGAAAAGGATGGGTTTGCATTTTTCAAATGTTGTCCTTGGTGAAGCGGAAATTCTTGAAGATATTTCCGCCGAGCAAAGAGCTGCCCTGAAGTTAGAATTAGCGAAATCGGGTCTCGAGCTCATGGATGATAAACGCTCCATTCTGATTGAGAAGATCAAGAACATTATTATTGAGATGATTCACTATTCTGATGAATTACCGAAAGTTAAATTTTCCGATTTTCTCGGTGAGAAACTGGATTACGATTATACTTATTTGTCAAATCTTTTTTCAGAGACCGAAGGAACAACGATAGAACATTTTATTTTGGTTCACAAAATTGAAAAGGTCAAGGAATTGATTTTGTACGACGAACTCAATTTGACTGAAATTTCATACAAGCTCCATTATAGTAGTGTGGCACATCTTTCAAATCAGTTTAAAAAAATTACGGGGTTAACTCCATCTTTTTATAAATCTCTTGTGCACAAGAAGAGAAAATCATTGGAGGATATTTAAAATCAGAAAGACAAGGAATTGTCCAGAGTTATTTTTTCCGTAACCAGCAGTTATCCCTCAGAGTGAATGCTGAAAATTATGACAATTCTTTTTCATTAAGTTTAACCTGATGGTGAATACAAGTTTCCAAGAGAATGGACTTGTGAGTTGGTATTTGAGAAAGTTTTTTTACTGGACAACTGCACTTCATATTTTCCGTGAAATCGTTGAAGTGTGAATTATGTAACAAATCTTAAAAGTTGTGTAACGATCGCGGACGGCGAATGAAGTATTTTTGATACAATAATTTAATATAGTATTAAACTTTGTTAAAAAAATAATCATGGGAAATTTACTTTATATAATAGCAGTTATTCTTGTCATCGGATGGTTGGTGGGTTTTGTTGGCTTTCATGCAGGAGGATTGATTCACATATTACTAGTCATAGCAATAGTAGTGGTCTTATTAAGAATCATTCAAGGTAAAAAGCCATTGTAATCATTCCTGATTTTCGGTATAGTTTGAAGTCATGTCCGTTGATTCGAAGCAGGCTCAGCTTTTCCCACTTACAAGTTGGGGTTGGGATATTATTTACAAAAATGGCAGAATACATACATCAAAATTTATGAAAACGAAAAATATCGGATTGCTACTTATAGTAATTGGTGCTGTAATGATGATCTATACCGGATTCAGTTATGTAACGACAAAGAAAGTTGTAGATATCGGTCCGATTGAAATTAATAAAGAACAGAAACACCCGGTTCAATGGTCTCCCTGGATCGGTGGATTGCTGATTGCAGGTGGAGTTGTGTTTTTATTCGTCAATAAAGACAGGAAATGACAAAGTGTGAATGTTGTAACATATTATGAAAGTTATGTAACAGCGTTGCTTGTGTGATATGGACATTTGTGTAAAATATTGTCAATACACATTATTATGAAAACGCAAAAAATTAAATTGTATGTTGCCTTAACGGTTTCCTTGTTTGGTACAGTTGGAATGGTGCATGCTCAAAAGGGTGAATTCGGTGTTCGCTTAATGCCAACATTTTCATCATTTGATTTAAAATCATCCGGAGGAAACACTATTTCGGGGGATGTTACTTACGGTTTTGGAGCCGGCGCGTTTCTGGGATTTAATTTCTCAGAGCATGTTGGTGTTCAGGGAGAAATAATCTACAATAGAATTTCTCAAAAATACACTGAGTTTGATGTTGAAAGAGAAGTAAAATTGAACTATGTGAATATTCCACTTCTGCTTTCGTTGAATACCGGTAAATCAAAATCGTTTAATTTCAATATGGTTGCCGGTCCGCAGTTGGGATTGAGTGTGGGTAGTAAAATGATTACAACAGGCGGCGATGGTACAGTTCATTCTCAGGCAATTCTTGCTGTGAAGAAAAGCGATGTTGGTGTAGCATACGGAGCCGGATTTGATTTTGGAGTCAACTCAGCCAAGACAGTAAGATTGGGTGTTGGATTTCGCGGTGTATTCGGACTGGTTGATATCAGTGATAACAGTAAAAACGTAACGACTGATTCGTTTTACATTCTTGAGAAGACTAAAGTAAAAACATATTCAGGGTATATTGGCTTATCTATTTTAATTTAACTTACTGCGAACGGATTCATTCCGGGTTAGTGTTCATGAGTTAAGCCTGAATCAATTTGATTCGGGCTTTTTTTTATTGCACCCTTTTTAAGGGTTTTGAAATTGAATACGGATTTAACCTGGAGCAAAATCCAATAATGATTAGAATTTCAATGTGTGAATCATGTAACTCTTTCTGTTAATTGTGTAATAAGGATAGTGTGAATTAACCGGAACTTTATATTATCAATCACACGCAATTTTGCGAAATAAACCATCAAATAAAAAACGATGAATACTCTAGGAATTAAAGGAAACTGGAATGAGCAAAAAGGTAAATTAAAACAAAAATTCGCCCAACTCACCGACGATGATGTACTTCTTGTCGAAGGAAAACACGATGAATTATTAGGCCGTCTTCAGATCAAGCTTGGTAAATCAAAGGAAGAGGTGGAAAGAATTATCGCGGATTTGTAACCGTTTTTACAATTTTCCCCCACCTAAATTATTGTTCATTAATTTAAATCAAAATCAGATATGAAAAACTCAATAAAATTAGTAGTCATCCCGGCGTTTTTAGCCGCGACTGTGTTCAGCGGTTGTAATTCTCCGGAACAAAAGGTTGACAATGCGCGTGAAAATGTTCAGGACGCGAAACAGGAGCTTAATACAGAGCAGGCAAATGCAAATGCTGAAGCTCAAAAAGCCGCTAGTGCTGAAGAGTGGAAAGTATTTAAAAGTGATACACAACTGAAAATTGAAGACAATGAAAAGCGCATCGCGGAATTAAAAGTTAAACTTAAGAAACCGGGAAAAATGCTGGATCCTGTTTATCAAAAACGTATTGATGCACTTGAATTGAAAAATCAGGAAATGAAATCCCGAGTTGATGCTTACGAGAAAAATCAAAGTAACTGGGAAACTTTTAAAAGAGAGTTTTCTCATGATATGGATGAACTCGGAGTTGCTATAAAAGATTTTACTGTAGATAATAAGAATTAATAGAGTACCTTACAGGGAAATGAACTCCGGCCTCCTACCAAATCAGGTACTAGACTGATTCGTAAAAACATAAAGGCATGGATACTAATGAGATCGAGAAATCGAAGATTCATATTACTGTTGAGATCATTGAATACATCCCGAATTCTGTGGTGATTAAAACCATTTTAAAGAAGTCCACCGGAAATATCAGTGTGATGTCCTTTGATAATGGAGAAGGACTGACGGAAAAAACAACACCCTTTGATACGTTTGTGCAGGTGATTGACGGAGCTGCAAAATTGGTGATCAGTGGTGAGTCTCACCTTCTTCAGACAGGACAATCAATTGTTATTCCGGCACACGCTTCACACGTAGTGATTCCTAATGGAAGATTTAAAATGATCATGACGATCATCAAAAGTGGGTATGAATAAATTATCCTGAATTGCTGTATCACCAAATGTGAGAATGATGTAAATTTATTTTGTTTAGATGTAACTAATTTAATTTTGGCATGCTGAACTTTGTGGTGTAATAATTTCATTACAAATAATACCTACTGAAATGACAAATGAAACACCAGGCACAGTACCGATGAAAGGTAACTGGAGCGAACAGAAAACCAAACTCAAAGCTAAATTTACAACACTCACTGATGCTGATCTCCAATATGAGAACGGTAAGAAAGACGAGATGATGGATAAAATTCAAATCAAATTGGGTAAAACCAAAGAAGAGCTGGCAACCATCATCGCCGCGCTTTAATTTTGCAAATATTGAAAGCGCCGTGGATCAATTGATTCACGGCGCTTTTTCTTTTTTGAAACTATAAAGAAATTATTTTGGTACAATGCCTCCCGGGGTACCTGAGATTCCCTGTGAATACCAGGTAGGGTTACCGGAAACGGATCTGGTAAATCCGTAAGCGGAATTGGAAGTGTAAACAACAATCATGTTGCCACTTGCCGAACCTCCAATGGTTGTTCCGGATAATCCCTGGGAATACCATGTGGGTGTACCGGAACTTGAAGTCATAAAGCCATATGCATCAGTGCTGGTGTAAACAACAATACAATCTTTTCCATTGACAGTTGATCCTACCGGAATACCGGAAGTCCCTTGTGAATACCAGGTTGGATTTCCTGAACCTGAACGAGAAAAACCGTAAGCAGAATTAGCAGTATACACAACAACAGTATTTCCACTCGCTGTTATACCTGTAGGTGTTCCCGACAACCCTTGTGAATACCATGTTGGATTCCCGGAAGATGAAAGGCAAAAACCGTAAGCACTATTGGAAGTATACACGACTACTACACTATCAGTTGCAATTGCTCCTAGTGGAGTCCCTGACATTCCTTGTGAGTACCAGGTTGGGTTACCTGATGATGATAATGTAAATCCATATGCATCGGAATTTGTGTAAACGACAATCATCGTTCCATTTTTAGTACTTGAAAGATTTGAATATCCTGAAATATTGTTTGCGTTTGTATTTTCAGAATACAATGCATAAGGAACACTCAGGAGTTCGGTTGTTCCGCTGATGGTATAATTGCTTCCTCCCTGAAGATCGCTTTGTGTTTTTATGAAGTAAGGGCCATCACTCCAATTTATCGTTGAAAAATTTCCACTCACCGTAGTGCCGGCACCAATCGCGAATGAAGCAAGTCCATTTTGATTGGTTGTTGGATGCTGTGTTTCCACAAACACAGGTGTTCCACTTGCTGATCCACGCAGGATACTAACTTTCATTCCGATTGCACGATTGATCACCAGACTGTTTGTGCTGTCCCGGATCACTGACTGATAAGACATTTTTTGTGGTGCCTGCGCAAAGAGTTGAATGGAAATCAAAAGGAAGGGTAGGATCTTGAAAAGCTGTTTCATTTTATTCGGATTTAATGATCTTGGAGGTAATTGATTCTTTTCCATTGCTGATTTTTAAAATGTAAATTCCTGTTGTAAGGTTTGAAATTGTAATGCTGTGTTGATTTCCATGGATAGCATCACGAAGCAAAAGATTGCCCTGCACATCATAAAGCATGGAATACAAGTCTTGATTTTTCTGATTATTAATTTGGATGATCAATTGATCAGCTGTAGGATTTGGAAAGATGGAAGCAGAAAATGTTGCAGGTAATTCTTCAACATTGATGGTCGTTATTTCAATCGGTTGTTGAACACCTTCCGAAATTTTGCCGGAACCGGAGGAAAAACTCAGATAATTTGTCTGGCCGATAGAATAGCTGATCGTACCTGAACTTCCGGATGCTTCATCACCGGCGGAAACTGTATTGTATTGCGCCAGGCAAGGAAACCAGAAGAGCAGAGCACATGCAAAAAGAACAAGTATTTTTAAAAATAGCGCTGTATTCTTCCTGTGTAATTTCAATTCAGTAAATGATGAATTGATGAACGGACTTCGATCTTGTTGGAGAAAGGTATATAGGGGTAATGGAAATGGCCTGATAATATTCATGGTGAAATATAAGACTTTTACCTTATTCTTAAACACACATGTTTATTAATGAAATTCTAAGGCGCCAATTCATCATTGGACTTGATTATTCAAAATATGTACTCAAGTCGCTATATTCCTATATTAAGAATTCTTCATTTTGTAATAATGCTAAATCTATCCTTTAACTTCAAAAACGGAGATTCAAAATACGAATAACTAATCTTACTGATTATAATCGTTAGAATTAATGCAATGGGAGTATCCAGGAAAAAAACCTGCCACAAATGTGTATTGATTGCCAACAGCTTTGTTATTGAGATGGTAATCAGAATACCGATAAAGTGAAGACAATACATACCATAAGTGAGAGTGCCAAGTTTGGAGATTAATTTGAAGTTTGACATTTTGAAAAAAGAACGTTGAGCGAAGGTTTGTTCCAGAATAATCAGTAGTATGACAAACGCAAGAAACATTCTTTCAAATATTCTCAAAATATAATGACCACTAAACAGCTCATGTCTTAAAAAGAACAAAATGATAAAAGCTAAATAAACTCCGGCAATATCGGATTTTGTCATGTGTTCAATATTCCATCTGAATCGTTGTGATATGTTTACCAGCCATGCTCCAATTGCTCCAATGGTCATGTCGCCAATACAGGAGATGGTATGATGCTCATGCAACAGAAAATTGTCATTGTATGCTCTGAAAGTGAGATTGCCCAATATAATCACAGCAAAGGGAATCCATAATTTCTTTACCGGGAACAAATAAATAATGATAGGCCACACCAAATAAAATTGTTCTTCGATTGCCACACTCCAAAGTACTCCAAGTATAGAGGAGTCCGGCAATCCTTTGGTCAGGAAATCAAAATTATTCAGAAATGTCAGGTAGAAGAATGGTGTTGCTGTTTCATGTGGTGTTTGTCCAAACAGCAATTTTATTTTTGGAAAAATAATGAAACCAAAGAATACACAAGAATAAAACAACGGCCATATTCTCAGAATTCTTCTCAGCCAAAAGTTCTTGAGTTTTATCTGACCTTTTAATTTCTTTTCTTCCAGAAGTAAAAATGTAATTAAGAATCCGCTGAGCACAAAGAAAAAATTCACTCCGATGTTTCCATTTCCAAAGATGCCAATTTTTACAAAGTGATAGGTTGAACTGGTTTTTAGCGCAGTTGAATCAGTATAAAAGCTATGAAAAAAGAAGACAGAGAGGAAGCATAGAAATCTCAATCCATCAAGGTTCTCAAAATATACGCGCTTTTTCATGTGGGGAAACTTATGGGTTGTACAAATTATACGGACCTGTTATAGACTTAATTAGTTTCTGGATTGTGCAATTACAATCTTCAGTTTAGAAATGAGAATGCCATGCCGTAATATTTTACAGCAAAATCATCTGATTATAATAAGGGCTTACAAGCCGGTTTACTCTAAAAATACGTGCGTCAAAATGGAAGTGCTCATGGTCTAAGCTTGTTTTTATTGTGTGTATTCAATTCATTCATAAAAAACATTTTGTACTTCCCTCGGAGGAGAAGAATAAAATGAATGGATATAAAGAATTCTTTTAAAAAATATAATATAGATCCGTAGATCGAATTTGCTTTTTGTGTTTTATTTAGGTGAAAAATCAACACTTTGAGCAAGGAAATTGAGAATTTCTTTTTACCGAAATTGAATAAATGATAATTACATCAACAAAAATATAATTGATTTCCGAATAAGGATTCTAATTCAGTAAGTATTCCGCGAATATTGGAATTCTTGTTGCGGACGATTGAAAATTGAAGTCCAGCGAAAATCGAAAACTCGCCAGAAATGAAAAATTGAGAAGTAATTATAAATATTCCCGTTAATATTTCATTGTATAACTACCAGCTTATATGTGTGAAAAGAGGAGATAGTTTTCGTTGCGACAAAGTATACTCCGCTGGTCATTTGCAGGTTGTAAGAGTCCAGGATAAAATGATGCCTACCACAATTCGCTATTCCGGAAAAGATAGTGCTGACAATTCTACCGTGTAAATCATAAATATCTAGCGAAAACTCTTCTTCACGGGAAATGGTAAATGAAATTATTGCTGTACCCAATGTTGGATTGGGACTTATTTTTAAATTTTGAATTGTAAAATCTATATCCGGCACATCAACCTGAAGAGGAGTCACAATCATATTGTCAGCCAGATAAATTACACCATAATCCTGACAAAGTGGAGGATGGCTGTCGTAATGAACAACCACGCTGTCAAAACCACTGACAAAACTGCAACTGAGCGTATCCGTTGGATATGTTCCCGGAAAAGTTGCGGTACGGGTATTCGTGCCAACATAATTGCCATTCAGATACGCAGTAACACGCATCGTTGCGGCATCATCGCAGCCAAGTTCCTGACATGCGTACAGTATCGAGAAATCTGTCAGGGTCTGATCAAATCTTATAAGTAAATCAGCCAGGAAAACACTGTTTGGATAAAGACATTGTCCTGAAAAGCCAGCTGGAGTGAAACCAAGTACGTTTGCATTCTGTATCGAATAACCGGAGCCGGTCGCTGAAAAGTGAGCGGTAATTCCACCTGCAGTCAGATCGAGGGGAAGAGAAGTAGAGGAAGGGGCAGAATCAAAATCAAATAATATTCCTTGTGCCGATACATTAAAGCTGGAAACTAAAAGGATTGAAAAGAAAAACAACTTAGATAGCTTATCGAAGAATTTTATTTTCCTGGTATTCGGTAACCGGAATAGAGAGGTGTTCATGACTCTGTAGCTTTGAATGATGGAATATCAAACACAGGCCTGAAAATAAATCAGGCAAATTCCATCCATTACAAAGATCTTTGATGATCATTTAATTGTACAGGATATTAATCAGCGAAAAGGGAATTGTAAATTGGATAATTAATATTTTGCAGCCATTTAGCGAATTATTACCTTTTTGTAATTCCTGCTTTTATTATTTTCAAAATTTACCAGGTAAACACCAGGTCTAAAGTCTGATAAAGGAATTGTTGTGTGACTTATTAAATTTCCTCTCCAAATGACTTGTCCGGTTACAGTTGAAATTTCAAAATGTGTTGGTCCAATATTTTTGTCCATCTCTATAATGAGTTGATCTGAAGCCGGATTCGGGTACATAAGTATTTTCAACTCCGGGTTTGCATCTTCGATCCCTGTAATAATCACATTCAAAACATTGGAAGAATCAGAGCTACAGCCCGCAAGTGTAACAATGACATAATAATCACCTGAGGCTGTTGCTGTATATGTCTGATTTATCGCGCCGGCGATCATGCCATTGAAATTGTACCATTGATTTCCTGCAGGAGAGCTGGAGGTAAGCACATTTAAAGATTCAGTGATCAAAGGTGTGGCGGGTATAGGATTCACGTTCACCCATAGCGGAGAATTTCCTCCCGCACCAAAATTATTCACACCACTAACAGTGATAAAGCCTGAAGTTGCACTTAACCCATAATCTACTGTTATCGAATTGGTGTTACTGGTGCCGATAGCACCTGATGGTAATGTCCAGGTGTATGATGTTGCATTTGTTATCGGAGGGACTGTATATACAATTCCATTCGTCCCCTGACAAACGGTATTGATACCGTTTAACGCTTCCGCACACTGTGGTACATGGTTGAGTACAACACGATAAAGAAGAAAAGTAACTCCTTCCATTCCGGATGGCCAACTGTTCGTAAGACCACAAATAACTGTACCCATACAGGTATCATAAATCATTTTACTCCGGTAACCCCAGGTTGAACCACCATGCCCCCAATAGTCGGTGCCTAACGTAGTTGAACGATCAAGGCCTAATCCGTAATCATAATCAGGATTGCTTGTAGCGACGAAGGTGCTTAGTTCTGCAAGCGAGGATGCACTGATTATTTGTCCGCTAAATAGCGCGTGATACCATTGTGCCATTTCCGAAGAAGTTGAAAAAATGGATCCCGCACAACCTCCCGCTGAATTTAAACCGACCCGGGAAGTATCGTTATAATCAATACTATTGTACCAGCGATGCGAAATGATTCCTCTTTCGGGTTCTTCGACGTCATAAAAGGTACTATCCATGTTCAATGGATCAAGGATGCTGTCACGAATGAGTTGAGAAATTGAAAAACCTGTGGCACTCTGTGCAATCATCCCCGCGAGAATATAATTCACATTGGAGTAATTCCATCCTGTACCGGGAGCGAATGCTGGTGCGCCGAGCCAGCTCAATACTTCATTCGGTGTAAAGACCCGTGTTGGATTAGTCATAATTGTATCCATCCATGGGGATGAAAAAATCGGATCAGATACGCCACTGGTATGATTCAGTAATTGCCGAATGGTGATGTCAGGATTGACGTTTGTATAGTTCGGAAGCCATCTGTGAACTGAATCTTCCAGGCTCAGAATACCATCCTCCTGTAACATTAACATCATTGTTGATACAAATAGTTTCGAATTACTTGCGATACCAAACTCCATCTCTTTTGTAATTGGTTGTCCGGAATAGGAAACGCCACTCGTTCCCTGCCACATTCCTTGCCCGGGTATATAAACACTGGCCGACATCCCTTTGATGTTGGAGATGGCGGAAACGTAAGTGTCGAGAGTATCCTGCAGCATTGATGCAAGTTGAGTATTAAAGGTTTGGGCTTTTGTGTTAATTAGTAAAAAAATGAAAAGCGCGATCATTTTAAAAATTCTCATGTTTGTTTTTTTTGAAATGAAAACTATTAGGAATATCATTAAAATGTCAGAATGAATTCCTGTTACTTTAGTTCTAATTGAATTCTTTATTGCAATCCGGGCAACTAAATTTGTAAAGTCAAGAATTATAAATATGCACAGAGCCTAATAGAGTGTTTCGCTGTTTGTTTCGGCTTATTTTAATTTTCCTAGATGGGTGTCAAACCATTGCAGAGATTCTCTGACAAAATCACTGCGCGGCACCAGATGACCGGAATCAAAAATGATAAGTTTTTTATTCTCTTTCAGTGTACCGAGGAACTGGAACATGGGTTTGAGTGAAGTTTCTACCGGGAAAAACATATCATGTTTTCCATTTAGCATCAAAATTGGTTGTTTTATTCTTGGTAAAAAATTGATCTGATCCGCTTCGGGCAATGCTTTGTGCATTTCCATACCTCCGACATTGAGAACAATCGCTTTTATTCTTGTTTCAACCGCAGGAATAATTCCACCCATGAAACCACCCCAGCTCCATCCAAGGTAACCGATTTTATCCGCCTGTATATCTTTTCTCGTTTCAAGATAATCAATTGTCCGGCTGATTTCTTTACACCACATAATGACATGATCTTTGTAAAAGACTGTTTCCTCCTGAAGGTCTGAATGGAGATCGTCGAAACGTTCGAAAGTTCCTTTGTATATAGGACGAATAAGTGCTCGGCCACTTTTCACGATAAAACCGATACGCTCTTCAAATGAAGCGGGATCATATTTTCTAGTATAAATATCTCCTGATCCCGGAAAGAATACGATCGGTTCATAAGGCCCTTTGGAATTTTTAGGCAAATAAATATACAGCTGCAATCTTTCATTGTTATAACCCGCATCAATTGTAATTCTGTTCGCTGTCCAGGTTTCACCTTCGATGGTAGAATCTATTTTTGCATCCAATGGTTTTTTATCATAAGCGAATTGCCGCAAGATGATTTCAAATGTTTTATCGTCCACTGGTTTTTCTTTCCTGTAATCACGGAATGCCATGGTCAATGGTATGGTCAGGCTATCCTTCGAACCAGTTGGGTTGAGTTCGCGAATACATCTGAATCCATTGGTAATACTTCTGTCAATCGCAGGTTGTGAATACCCATCGTTGAAAGAATAAGTTGGATCATTCCAGCCGCCTCCCAAAATGAATCGTTGTCCTTCATTTTTACCGGCATTCAAACACCATTCGCGCGCATTTCCTGCGAGATCATAAATACCGTATGTACAGTAATTTTCTTTACTAGCTACAGGAAGTGTTGACTTCCCATTGAAGTTGCTCAGGGGAACAATAAATTCTGTTCGTGAAGTTGCAGCGACTACACTCCAATGAAAAACAGTAGGAAGTTGTTTTCCGGCATATCTTGCATAAGCAGCAGCTTCATACCACGATACTCCGGTTACCGGATGGTTTTCCATTCCATCGGGATACATGCCGGCTTCCCAGTTTGCAGGGCCCTGCCGACCGGTGTGATCGGTGAAGGAGGCGATTGCGAATTCCAGATTTATTTCTTTTCCATTCAAATAAACAGGGTAGTTCCAGAACTTTTTATTGTTGTAGCCACCTGCATCCATAAAAGCTTTGTATTGCTTGTTGGTGACCTCATATTTATCAATCAAAAACTCCGGAACGTTCATGCCTGCGTACTCCTCAAGCCCAATGATGTTCATGAGTGTATTTGTTGCAGGTACCTTTACCATATTTTCAGGCAAACTTCCGGCGGG
>CAYMMN010000024.1:0-17687 GCA_964391495.1 uncultured Flavobacteriales bacterium
ATCCGTAATTAGTTTTTCCATTTCACTAAACATCATTTTATGATGAATGGAACTGGAACGTGCAGGAGTATTCAATTCAATCTTATCTGAAAAAATACTGAGTCCTACCGCATCTCTTTGAAGACGCAACATATATGCAATAGCCGCGGCACAATGCACTGAAAAATTAATTTTATTCATCTCCACTCCCGCCTTTCCTTCTTCCGGGAAATGCATGGAAGATGAATTATCAAGAATCAACTGACAACGAAGATTAGTTTCTTCTTCATATCTTTTTACAAACAATTTATCCGAACGCCCAAACAATTTCCAGTCGATGTGCTTTGTCGACTCCGCAGTATTGTATAATCTGTGCTCCGCGAATTCTACAGAGAATCCATGAAAAGGGCTTTTGTGTAATCCTGTAATAAAACCTTCTACCACCTGCCGTGCAAGCAATTCAAGATGTCCTAAAAGTTGTACTTCGTGTTGGTTGATTGGCATTTTCTTAAAGGTTCCGGGTTTCGAGTTCGGAGTTCCGAGTTCCGAGTTCCGGGTTAATTGTTTGATTTTTAAGTTTTGAATTTTCCGGTAATTACAAGATCAAACGAAGCAATAGACATTAAATTTTCACAATTCCATATTCACTCTTCACCATTCACTCTTCACCATTCACTCGCAAATCACCTGCTAAATGTAAAAAAAATCGTTAACCATTTCAGTCTTCACCTCAACGATTAACGATTTATAATTTTAGTCACCAAATAACTTAATAACTCAATAAATAATAACCTCTCGGCAATCAACTTAATTGAGCATTCAGTTTACCGGCAAGTATAGATTTCGGAACTGCTCCTACTTGTTTGTCCACTACCTGACCATTTTTGAAAATCAATAATGTCGGGATATTGCGGATACCAAAGTTCATCGAGATATTCGGATTGTGATCGACATTTACTTTGCCGATTACAGCTTTTCCATCATATTCTTTAGAGAGTTCTTCAACGATAGGCCCTACCATGCGGCAAGGTCCACACCATTCTGCCCAAAAGTCAACAAGTACCGGTTTGTCAGATTTCATGACCAGTTCTTCAAAGTTCGCGTCATTAATTTCAAGTGCCATAATGTATTTTCCTTCTTTTTTGTTAAAATTTAATTGAATGCAAAGATACTTACAATAAATGAGCCCTCTATGAGCTGAAGCCAAAATGGCAGTGCTAATTGAGCTTGTATTCCAGCTCCTTAAAGCCATCCAGCTGGCTGATTAAATCCTTGTTTATCTTGATTTTCATGCGTTTTGAAGGCAATTCCAGACTTATTTGCTCCTCAGGATCGAGGATATTGAACTTTACAACACAGTTCCCGGGGGA
The DNA here is from genome assembly GCA_964391495.1 of uncultured Flavobacteriales bacterium. GTDB lineage: Bacteria > Bacteroidota > Bacteroidia > AKYH767-A > 2013-40CM-41-45 > JADKJP01. The sequence continues at coordinate 1,350 of CAYMMN010000024.1, forward strand.
ATTGTTCAGGGTTGTATTCAAATCAGATAGAAACTTATCAGAAATGGCATGAAGTGGCACTTTTAAGGTAATTGATTTGGCAAGCTTGTCGGAAATATCGGATAAATACTGAATGGTTGTTGGCTTGGCTTCAAACTGATCCGGTGAATTGTACCGTGACTGAACTTTAGCCTTGATATAAACAAAAGACTCCTGAACCAGGAACTCTCTCATTTTTCCATAATCTTCTCCGAACAAAGCCATCTGACAAGAACCCGTATAATCCTCAATTGTAAACGTACCAAATGGCTTTCCCATTTTACTCATGCGATGATTTACTTCCGTAAGAATTCCCGCAATCGTAATATCCTTATTTTTTAATTTCTCAAGATCATTGAGCTGATCAATCTTGTGAGTACAAAAACTCGCGATCTCAAAACGATATTCATCCAAGGGATGACCGGAAATATAAAAACCGATCACTTCTTTTTCTCTTTTTAATTTCTCAAGAGAATTCCAGGGTTCGCAATTCGCAAGAACAGGAGTGGCGACATTATCCTGGTGATCTTCTCCAAACAAAGTATTCTGCATCGTAGACTGCTGCGCTGACATCGCATTTCCAAAACGAGCCGCACGTTCGATTCCGGGCAGTGGATCTTTTGCATCACTAGCAAAGTACTGCGCTCTGTGAATACCTTCGAAACAATCAAAAGCACCTGACTGAGCCAGACTTTCCAGACATTTTTTATTTGCCGCTTTACTGGTAACACGACGAGTAAGATCAAAAATATCTTTGTAAGGCCCGGAAGCGGTGCGGTCTTCAATAATCGCAATCACCGCGTTTTCTCCGACACCTTTGATCGCTCCTAAACCAAAACGAATTTCACCTTTGCGGTTAACGGCAAAGTCATATAAACTTTCGTTCACATCCGGACCCAGAACAGGAATACCCATTCTACGGCACTCTTCCATGAAGAATGTAATCTTGTCAATATTGCTCAGGTTGTGCGTGAGCACCGAAGCCATGTATTCCGCCGGGTAATGCGCTTTGAGGTAAGCTGTCTGAAAAGCGACAAAAGCATAGCAGGTTGAATGCGATTTGTTGAATGCATAACTCGCGAAGGCTTCCCAGTCGGTCCAGACTTTCTCACAAATTTTCGGATCGTGTCCATTGGATTTACAACCTTCCACGAACTTCGATTTCATTTTGTCCAGTACTTCCTTCTGCTTTTTACCCATTGCTTTTCGCAGGGTATCCGCGTCGCCTTTCGTAAAATTCGCGAGCTTCTGAGAAAGCAACATCACCTGCTCCTGGTAAACAGTAATACCGTAAGACTCTTCCAGAAACTCCTTCATCGCCTCCAGATCGTATTTCACTGCTTCTCGACCGTGTTTCCGGGCGATGAAATTCGGAATGTATTCCAGCGGACCCGGGCGATACAAGGCATTCATCGCGATGAGATCCTCGAACTTATCCGGTCGAAGTTCTTTCAGATACTTCTGCATCCCCGCGGATTCAAACTGGAACGTTCCGTTTGTTTCACCTCGCTGATAAAGCTCAAGTGTCTTCACATCATCCAGCGGAATCGTATCGATGTCGATTTTAATTCCATGGTTTTCCTCTATCAGTCGCAAAGCATCCCGAATGATCGTGAGCGTTTTCAATCCGAGGAAGTCCATCTTGATTACACCGGCATCTTCAATCACTTTCCCGTCGAATTGCGTGATCAGCAAATTCGTTTCTTTTGATGTCGACACAGGAATCAACTCCGTGAGATCCATCGGCGCAATGATGATTCCGGCAGCGTGAATACCTGTATTCCGCACAGAGCCTTCCAGGATTACAGCTTCCTTTAAAACACGCGCCTGTAAATCTGTTCCTTTATAAATTTCCCTGAGTTTTTTTACTTCACCGAGTTCATCACTGTTCAGGTTTTCTTTTTCTTTTAAACTTTTCTCTCCGTCGAGAGGAGCTTCCAGCAGTCGTTGCAATTCTATGCCCGGACGCTCCGGCACATGCTTGGCAAGGAGGTTGGATTCCGCGAGTGGTAAGTCAAGCACGCGGGCAACATCCTTGATACTCATCTTCGCGGCCATAGTACCGTAGGTGACAATTTGCGCTACCTGGTTTTTGCCGTATTTGTCGACGACATAATCAATCACCTTTTGCCGACCGACATCGTCAAAGTCGGTATCGATATCGGGCATGCTCTTTCGATCCGGATTCAGGAATCGCTCAAACAGCAAATTGTATTTTATCGGATCGATATTAGTAATCCCTATGCAATAGGCAACAGCCGATCCTGCTGCGGATCCACGACCGGGCCCGACAAAAACTCCAAGATCTCGACCGGCTTTAATGAAATCCGCCACAATCAAAAAGTATCCCGCGAAACCCATGGTCTTCACTGTGAAGAGTTCGAAATTCAATCGCTCTTCGATCTCGGGGGTAAGTTCCTTGTAACGGGCTTTCGCACCTTCATAGGTAAGATGACGCAGGTATTCATCCTGCGAATCGAATCCCGCCGGAATTTTAAAATGCGGAAGCATGATATCCTGCTTGAGCTTCAGTGGTTGAATTTTACCAACGATCTCGTTCGTATTATCAATCGCCTGAGGGACATCATGGAAGAGCGCGTTCATCTCTTCCGTTTTCTTGAAATAAAATTGATCATTGTAGAATGCAAATCTTTTTCCCTTGATGGAAACATCATCATCAAAATCTTTCAGAATGGGTGTGCTTTGCTTTTCACCTGTGTTGATACAAAGCAAAATATCATGCGCGTTGTAATCTTCCTGATTCACGTAATGTGAATCATTCGATGCGATTACTTTCACATTGTATTTCACTGCCCATTTGAGCAGGATTTCATTTACTTTATTTTGCTCGGGAATATCGTGACGTTGCAGTTCGATGTAATAATCTTCACCAAACAAATCAAGCCACCATTTGAATTCAGCTTCGCCCTCCGCTTCTCCTTTTCTCAAAATTGTTCGTGGAACAGAAGCGCCCAGACAACAGGTTGTCGCGATCAGACCTTTGTGATATTGAAGCACAAGCTCTTTGTCAATTCGCGGATATTTTCCGTACAATCCTTCGATGTAACCGAGTGAACAAAGCTTAACAAGATTCCGGTAACCTTCAGGATTCTTAGCAAGAAAAAGCTGGTGATAGCGCTGGTCTTTGTCTTCTTTGGTAAATTGTCTTTTGTGCCTGTTCTCGACCAGGTAAAATTCACAACCGACAATTGGTTTAATTGTATTCGGATTTTCTTTGGTATTGTGTTTCGTCGCCTCCGCAACAAATTTGAAAACACCAAACATGTTTCCATGATCAGTAATGGCAATCGCGGGCATGTTGTCCTTGACTGCCTTTTTGTACATATCGGATATATCGGCCGCACCGTCAAGCAATGAAAACTGCGTATGGACGTGCAGATGGGAGAACTGGGGCATGAATCAGGAATATTGAGAGGGGAAATGAATTCTGTATAGTGGTGTAAAGTTAACAAAGAGCGGCTTTTCTGCAAGGTGGTTTTATTCGATTGTTAAGAAATTCAGCGCTAATTGGTTCCGGGTTCCGGGTTCCGAGTTCCGGGTTCCGGGTTCCGGGTTTCAGGTTCGAGGTTCGAAGTTCGAAGTTTGAGGTTCGAAGTTTGAGTTTGAGTAAGATGAAGTGGAAGTGAGACTAACAACTAAACTCTAACAACTAAATTCTAACAACTAAATTCTAACAACTAAACTCTAACATCTAAACTCTAACAACTAAACTCTAACATCTAAACTCTAACAACTATCAACTAACAACTAAGCTCTAAGCACTAAGCACCATAAACCAACAACCAATTCACCTAACCTTCCTTCCCTTCCACTGGTAGCGGCCGAAGGGAGAAAGGATTCCGATGAATGTGATATAGATCCAATAAAAAGGTTGTGCTGGAATGAAAAGCCATAGCAACGACTTTCTTTTAAAAAAAGCGGAAAGAGAATACAGGAGAAGAAATTCTGAAACTAATTTTAGTGATAACGCGACGAAAAAATAATTTGCAAGAAGAGGAGAAAAGTAAAAAGCAACACTTGCAAATAATAACAATGCATGTGTAAACCAGGAAACAACAGCAACAGTGATTGTAAACGAGCTGAGTGCAACAGGAATTTTTGAGGCCCAGCGTTTTCGTTGATTCCACAATTGTGACCAGGCATGTACCGGTGAAGCTTTCACAATTGCTCCCGGATCTTTGAGGAACATCACCTTGGTCCTGTTTAATTTTGCAATTTTCAATAGTAGTTGTGTATCATCTCCACTTGCTCTGTTTTTCGAGTCTGCAAACCCATTTACATCCTGAAAAATTTGTTTTGTATACGAAAGATTTGCGCCGTTACACATCATGGGTTTTCCAAGTGCAATGCCCGCGGCGGCAATTCCAACCAGTCCCATCATTTCCAGTGACTGCACAGATCCTAAAGCTCCACCGCCTTCACGAAATGCGATAGGTCCTGCAATGAATTCGGTATTATACTTACCGTATGCATGCACATAGGTTCGGATCCAGGTTTCAGGAACTACGCAGTCGCCGTCTGTCACAAGCAGGATTGAATTCTTTGCCGATTGAATCCCAAGTGAAATAGCAGCTTTTTTTGATCCTGCACTTTTTTCATCCATTTTTAAAAGTCGGATCTGATCTCGCGGATGCTCCTGAATGAATTTTTGTATTTCACTCACTGTAGCATCCACAGAACAATCATCAACAACCAATATCTCTGTATTGATTTTTGGATAATCTTGTTGTGTTAGCGCAGTCAATGTATCAGAAATACTATGCTCTTCATTCCGAACAGGAATAATTACAGAAACGCCGGGCAAAACTGTATTCGAATGCATGTGTTCGGAGGATATCTTGTTCCACCCGTACAAACACCAAAGAATGAATAAGGCGTATAGCGTGCAGGCAATCAGGAGAAATGTCCCGATCCAGATCATCCTTCCCTCCTTTTTCCAAGCTTAAATCCAAAAACAAAAAAACAACCGATCAGGGCAGGAAGCACAAGGTTAATGAGCCACAAAGTGATACTTGCATTCACAACAGCGATTGGATCAAGAGTAACATGAGAAAAGAAATACGTTGCCACTGTCCCTCTTACACCGATTTCCATCCACGCTATTGTCGGAATAACAGACATCACATAATAGGTCATCGCTATCAGTAAAAACGCAATTGGGAATGAAAGTTCAACTCCAAAGATCTTGAGCAACAAATAAAATTGTGTGGTAAAGATCATGTAACGAATCCATGCCAATACTAAGACTGACAACAATTCGCGGGTAGAATAAAATGAAAAGACTCTGGGATATTGATTCCAGGAAGCGGGAAGTTTAAATTTCCGGAAGACATTACTCAATACAGATACATTCAAGAAAAGAAGCAAACACGCAATCGAAAGTAAAATAAGGAGAATGCTGACTCCTGTCCACAGATAATCGGGAAGGCTTACAAATAACTTCAGATAAAAAATGGTACCAATGGATCCGGTGATAAGGGTTATGAGCAGCTGACTGTAATTTTCAATAACAGTAATTAACGTGCCTTCAATACGATCGGCTCTACCCAAATGAAAAACCCTTCCCGCATATTCACCTACCCTGTTTGGAGTAAAAAAACTAACAGTGAGTCCGGAGAATACGGCTTCCAGTGAGCGCAGAAAACTGACGTTTTCAATTTTACCAATCATTCTCTTCCATTTCAACGCCTCTACACTCCAGTTGAACAACATAAAAAGCAGAACCAAAACAAAGAGCAAGGGATGATTTCCTTCTTTGATGGAAACAAGAATGATGTCCAACCATTGTCCGACTGTCGCCTTGTCCAAAACCGCCTTGTATATGAACCCAAGGGCTGCAGCCGCGATAATGAATTTAATGAGCAGCCAGGTCTTTTTGGAAATATTTCTCTTACTTTGTTCCATACAGGTTCGCAACAAGTTTACATAAAATAAAGTGGAGCTGTATCATGAAATTATGCCTGTACCTTCCGAACGAATTATTCTTGGCATTGATCCCGGGACCAACATCATGGGTTATGGGTTAATTCGTATCCAGGGCTCCACAATGGAAGTGATTACTATGGGTGTTTTACATCTGCAAAAACTCGACGGCCACGCGCTCAAACTCAAGCGTATCTTCGAGAAAACGCTTGCCCTGATCGACGAGTACCATCCTGACGACCTTGCTATCGAAGCTCCATTCTTTGGTAAAAATGTTCAGTCGATGTTAAAACTGGGCCGGGCGCAGGGTGTTGCCATGGCTGCCGGATTGTACCGAACCATTCCGATTTTTGAATATTCCCCAAAGAAGATCAAGCAAAGTATCACCGGTAACGGAAACGCCTCAAAAGAACAGGTTTCCGCGATGGTACAGACACTTTTACACTTCAAGGAGGCACCGGAGTATCTTGACGCTACGGATGCGTTGGCGGCCGCTATTTGCCATTATTTTCAGCACAAAAAAGAAACCGGTACAGGGACTACCCATACCGGTTGGAAATCTTTCCTGGCCTCGAACCCGGGCAGGGTAGTTAAATAAACTGAGACCTTATTTTTTGAGCAATTTCCTCCATTTCAGCCGGAGGAAAGGACAATTTCGGACTTGCAAAGTTCATATCACTGACCTTGTTCATCGGAATCAGGTGGATGTGGGCATGCGGTACTTCCAAACCTATAACGGCAATGCCGATTCGTTTGCAGGGAACAGCACTTTTCACTGCTTTTGCCACTCTTTTTGCAAAATCCCAAAGATCTTTGTGTTGGGCATCCTCTATGTCAAAAATATAATCTGTTTCCTGTTTTGGAACCACCAGTGTATGCCCTTTGGCAAGCGGACTAATATCGAGAAAGGCAAAAAAACGATCGTCTTCAGCGATCTTGTAGGACGGGATTTCTCCGTTAATGATCCGTGTAAAAACAGAGGCCATTATTATCTTGAAATTTCAATGATTTCAAATTCAATTTTACCTGAAGGCACAGCGATTTCAGCAGTATCCCCGACGCTTTTTCCGAGAAGGCCTTTTCCAATCGGTGAGGTAACTGAAATTTTTCCCAGTTTCAGATCCGCTTCATTTTCGGCGACGAGGAGATACGTCATCACAGAGCCATTGGTTTTGTTTTTGATTTTCACCTTTGACAAAACAAGAGCTTTGGTATTATCCAGTTTGCTTTCATCCACCAGCCTTGCGCTTGCAACGATTTCTTCGAGCTTAGAAATTTTCAATTCTAAAAGTCCCTGTGCATCCTTTGCCGCGTCATATTCCGCGTTTTCTGAAAGATCACCTTTATCACGTGCTTCCGCAATTTGCTGTGAAATTTTAGGACGCTCAATATTTCTAAGTTGATAGAGCTCGTCCTGTAATTTTTTCAATCCTTCTGCTGTGAAATATTGTACTGACATAATGTTTTCAATTTGGGAAATGAATAAAGCAAAGCAAGACCCTGTTCCCAGAGTCTTGCTTTGTTAAGACAAATATAAGCTTAAATTTTTTTGTTTACAAGGTGAATTTAGCGCCAAAAGAATGAACGCCATCATAGGGGTTGGTAGCACGGAAAGAATAATCAATTCCGAATTTTTTACCCGATTTACCCATTGGCACCTCGATACTCATACCTGCAGAAGGACCGGAATAAATGGTCGTTCGCAGATTGTCGTCAAACAAATCGGTTTCGTACGTAAACCCGCCACGTAACATGAAGATGTTTTTGAATCCATATTCAAGACCGGCAGTATACTGGTCATTGGTAAAAGAATTGGAAGTGAAATTCGCGGCAATTGTAAGGCGGTGTTCTTTCGCAAGATTGATATCGTAAGCGCCACCGATATTTACAAGAGAAGGGATTTCAAAACCCTGTGAACGTTGTTCAATAGTCAACTGGTAAACTCCTGAAGCAACAGGTGCACGTGATGACAAACCGTCGCCACCAAATTTCAAAGGAGTACCTACATTTTTCAAAGCGATACCGAATTTGATATTGTCTTTGTCTTCGTTGGTACCGGTCATGTATTGGATTCCCGCGTCAATGGCGATTCCTTTTGCTGACAAGTTCGAAATGTTTTCGTTGATGATTTTAATAGACAATCCACCATAGATGGAATTCGAGAAAATCTTCGCGTAAGACAATCCGAGATTGATGTACTGCGGAGAAAATTCACCCAGTCCGCCTTCAGGAGATTCAACCGTGGTTACCTGTATATCACCAAAATCCATTGACATCACCGATAAGCCAAGCACACCTGCTTCGCCTACTTTTTGGCTAATACCAAAAGCATTGATGTTGATTCCGCTTCCTTTCAGGAAGTTGGTATGACTGAAGATTACTTCCGTCTTTTTGGTAAACGCGATACCAGCGACATTTAAAAATGTTGCCTCCAGGCCATGAACAGCACCGCTGTTCGCTCCACCCCATCCGCTGGATCTTGCCCATGGATTGATCAGGAGTTCTGAAGCTCCAGCCTGGCCGGCACGGTCAGGATTGCCGGCATTTGAAACAACCGGCAACAGGATCGTGAGTAAACCCGCCAATAACTTCTTGCCTCTCATTATATTTTTCATATCAATGTTTTTTCGTGCGTGTGTAAAATCAGAAATGAAAATCAGAATGTATCCAGGTCAATCGGACGCATCGCGCCAAACCACTTGATAGTGCGCTCTCCAACTCCCGGTGCATCAATATGGATGATGTACATACCACTTGCAATCGGTACACCAACTGAATTCTTCAAATCCCAATCGATCGAAGTACTGGAATTGCTTTCAGGGAAAACAGAACCGGAAGAATTATCCAATGGAGCATCACGTTTGTAAGTACGGATCAATACACCTGCCGGAGAATAAATACGTACTGTACATTTCGGAGGCAGATTCACAATCTTCACACGGTTGTCAAGCTGATTTTGCTCGTAACCGGAGTAAGCATAATACGGGTTTGGAACAATATTGATGATATCCAGAGCTGATTTTGCAACTTCGGTCTGTTTCACCATACCCACTTTGGAATCAGTACTGAAACGGTATTTCGGTTTGTAGTTGTTACTGCTGGCAGTTGAATCATTTGTGAATATCCGGTAAGGGTGAGTCATTCTCAAACGAATTTTCACATCACTTGATAACCATGCCTGAGCAGGAACTGCCATAGGAACACTAACCCACATACAATCCTTCCAGACTTCAGTCACAATTTTCTTCTCAGCTGTTGACAATTGAGATGCTGTTGGACGTGGGATTCCCCAGAGTTTAGAATAGATATGCTGGCATCCATCATATGCAGGTCCCCAATATGACGTATCCGTAGGATTCACAACATTGTGAACATTTTTTCTTCCGAATACATAGAGATAATGTTTGCCACCTGCAATCAAACGCAGGTTCGTATCCGGACCAAGGAAATAATCGGAAGTCGGATTGAATTTCATATCTCCACCTGTTTGACCAACAAATCCGTTTGCATCAGTCAGATAAGAGTCTTCACCAAAGGCAATATTCAAACGCTCTCCGGTTTCAACATCAATCGCGTATCCCGGGAACCAGCTGAAACCTGAGTCTGTAGAACTGTAGGTTCCATCGATGTTCAAAGACGGGTGACGACGGATTGTGTTCTTCCATGCTCTGCCTTCAGCATCCTGATAACGGAAATTGGTTTCAAATACTACGCAACGGCTCCACTTGCTCTTGTCGTTAGTTATCACTACATCAATACCGTCAAGGAAACGGAGTGAATCAAGTTCCTGAGCATATTTACCTGAAGTAGCACCACGCACGTCAGGAGCGGGAGCACATTTATCACCACTACCATCTTTATTCACAACACGGAAAGGCGCCCATGTTCCACCAAGAATTCTCTCATAAACTTCAGGGTCATCAATTCCATCCCAGTCAGGACAAGGAGTCGCGTCACATGAACCTGAACGAATCCAGTTCAATTGTTCTTCTCCATCAATATCCGGCAATCCACCCAACCAACGGCTGTTCGGATTAGAATAGGTTACTGTAGCTTCAATAAAACCGTTACCTCCTGCAGGATAATCACCAGGAGCAAGCACTTGGTTGATGCTTACATAAAAACCATAGTTCTCGAACAACTGGTCGTATGGGAATTCAAGAGTTTTGATTGAATTATCTGTCTGGCCGGTGTTCATGTTTTTCAATTTCCAGGTACCGGTAGCAGTAGCTGTATCTGTAAGCCATAATTCAAAATTACCGGGAACCACCTTCATCGGATCATAGATGCGAATATCTACAGGACCTCTTGCAGCCTCATATGTAGGAAAATCAATTTTATTTTTTCCCTGATTAAAGATGATTTCATTCACCTGATCTTGTTTAAGATCGAGAGTACCACGATCAGAACCGATATTGTAACCATTACCAAGACCGGTAATACGTGTAATTTCAGGACCATCACCGTAGAATGTATTCAACACCAGTCCTTCGGATTCAGGTGTGGAAATGTGAGGAATTGCAGTGTAAACCTCAACACCTGTCCCGGTTGCACCGCGACGACCAGCAAGGTATGGAGCGCTCAATCCTTCAACATAAGGGTCAAATGTAGCTTCATCTGGATTGTACGCATAAGCAATTGCCAGGAAATAATAAGTCTTGTGATTCACCAGAGTGGGATCTCCTGCTGAGAACGCGTCTGTAGTAATTCTGAATGTGTGGCGTAATCCATTGTCTTCTCCATTCACTTCTTCAACAGGAGCAAATGCGTTCAGATCGGGTTGAAAATATTGGTTGACAATCTGGGCAACACCATTTTTGATATCACATTGAAATACAAGCCGCGCTTTATCCGCATTCTTCAGGTCATTCGTAGTCACATCCGGGGTAGCAACCTGGTAAACTTTATATCCTTCAAAATTGAAATAAGAAAGTGTAGTTGTTACTGCAGGATCCTTTTCCTTATAAAGTTCTTTGTAGTTGTTAGAAGTCGGAAGATTTGACAAAGACATGATCAACTCCTTGTCTAACTCGCGAATGGTGAGTTTAGGAGCATCCGGACCGTCAACAATTTTGAAACAGTTGTCAAACAGAATCTGCGCTTTATCATCCGCTAGACGCAACAGTTTCACGGAAGCCAAAGGACCTCCGGAAGAAGTTCTTGCCCAAACAGCTCCTGTAGTGATAAAATTCACCGCTCCCGGTTGCAAGGTAAAGCTACCGGCAGACTGCAGGAATCGACGGTCATCCGGTTGGTTTGGTGGATCACCCGGTTTTGGATAATTCTCGGACCATGCGAACAAGCCTGTTACACCATGGGTTCCCCATCCTTCAGGATCGGTATCACCAGGGAACATGAAGTCACAACTATCGCCACCGGACTGATAGCCATTACCACCATACAGCATTTTTGACCCGTCTTTCCAGATTCCTTTGAGATAATTGTAATAGTGAAGATCTGTTGAAGGATTTCCATTACTGGAAAAGTCGTTGTTATAATAAACGAATTTCGACATAATGATTTGCTCACCTGATTCATCCAAAACACCATCACGGTCATTGTCCACATGGTCGCTATCATCTGCAACAGGACCTTCAAAGAAGTCCATACCGATTGCAGGAGGATTGAAACCATAACCGGTAGCTCCATCATCATCAGCGTCTCCATTGTAGCAATATCCAAATCCACGCTTTACATCACAACCAACGTAGTCATCAAATGCATTTCCAAGATCCGCATCCACCCATGAACCGAAATAAGTATTGTTCAATATAGTAGAAGCACGGTTAATGATCTTGTATTTGTAGAAAGTCATGTTATTGATCTCATCGTTTGTGCTAAATCCAAATGCCTGGGCCTGGATTTCAACACCGATGTTGTAACGACTTCCTGTTTCAGAGTGTGTATTTCCTGCATCATTGAAAACCCACCAGATTGTCTGGTCACCCAAGAGGTATTCTCCACATTTTTGTTCAGTAGACGAAAGATTAAATCTAGGATAATCACCACTTTGATAATCATAAACTCCATTTGAATCGATATCTTCAAATGGGGCAAGGAAATAACCTTGATTTAGAGTAAGATCACCATGTGCTGGCCATGTTTTGATTGCTTCCGGAACATCATACCCGTCAAGATCCCCACTATGAGTATTGAAGTAATTTACGAAATCCGCGACCTCAGCTTTATTTATTTTCCAGTGTTTATCATATGCCTGACAAACATCATTACCAATAGTAGCATTGGTTGTATCCAATGGTCCGGGCCAAAAATCATTTCCAGATTGACGATAGGTCTGAGCGGCCATTTTGAGGTTCCCTTGATTGTCCAGTCCACCCACCCAAATTGCTCCGGAGAAAAGTGAATGCTTACCGGAACCATACGGTACTTCGTATTCGGCATTACCTACAAGATCCCACCACATATCACCGTTGATATATATTGGTGTACGGACATTGTTGATATCAAGATCTGCCCTACCCTTAGAAGGGGTACAACCTGCAAAAACCTTGTGGCTGCCTGCATCGGGTGCCGCCATCCGGTGCTGTCCGATATTTTCTTTTCCCTGAGTGAGCACTGAGAGCCCAAGGAACAAGAACATTGCTTTGGCGAATTTAATCATGGTATATCGAGTCATTTTTTTTCGCGATTTAAAACAGAAAGGAAGATTAGAAATTCAACTGAACACCCAAACGAATCCGACGCGGGAGACTGTAATTGCCCGGATTATTTTCAGCAATAGTATACAAATCAATATATGATTGTGGACTAACCTGAGAAGCGATATTGGGCTGAGCACCTGCTGATGCAAGGTATCCGTCATCATCCGGACTTCCTGTAGCACGGTATACTCCGATTACATTCATCGCGTCAAGAAGGTTCAGTACCTGCACGTAAACGTTTGCATAAATCGGGCGGCGTGCTTCTCCATCCACTTTCTTACCCATTTTAATCTGGAAGCTCTTATCGACCTTTGCATCAATCTTGAACTGCCATGGATAGCGAGAACCATTCAGTGTTCCGGAAATTGTTGACCGTCCATTGGCAGCAGTAGTGAAATCTGCCTCTGGTGTGATGTTTCCTTTACGTGTATATGGAGTTCCTGATCCTGCACGAAGTACAAGGTTCAGACCAGCATCGGAAAACACCTGTTTGCCAAACCAAACTGGACCATCATAATCTTTACCTGAAGAATAATGGTAATCAAAAGATGTCACGAACGTATGACGTTGGTCAAAACTCAATGGCAATGTTTCACGAAGGTTGGTCTGACCTTGCTGAGCAAGAATTCCTGCGTTTGCATTTGCATCGGAACCTGTACCATCAGCAAACTGCAATGTGTAACTGATGTTCATCCGGATGTTGCCGGTACGACGAAGGTCATAGTTGAAAGTGAGTCCTTTTACAGTACCAAAGTCAAGGTTACCATAAGTTGAATAAGTAATCGGATACGCGTACTGAACAGTAGTGTACTGTATCATATCACGCAACTCTTTGTAGAATGCCGCAATTGAAAATGCGGAACTACGGCTGATTTTTTGCTGGAACACGATTTCATAATCAGTTGTACGCTCCGGTTTCAAATCCGGATTACTGATTGTACCTGACACGCCCTGAGCAAGGTTGAGGTAGGAAACCGGATTAAAACGAATCAGGTTCAAATCCTGTGGACGCTGAGTGAGGATGTCATAGTGAGCAGCAAAATAAGCCTCGTCTGAAATCGGGAAAGAGAAAGCGATACGTGGCATTACATTTACCTGAGGCGTATAATCTTTGAAAATACCCGGACGAACACGACTGTTCTGAACATCATCATAATTGAATACATAAGGTTGAATACCTCCTGTTGAACCACCATTTTCAACGAGCGGAGTCAGGTCTGTAATCTGGTTACCCTGCGCGTCATACCATTTTTCATCCTTACGGAAACCGGTGATACGACTTGGGTTTTGGGAATTGTTTACATATACATAGTAATCACTTCCGATATTATCCGGAATGTTTCCGAGATTTTTAGCTTCCTGATCACCGGCAGTGTGTGTCTCAAACAAAAGGTATCTATCTTTCAATACACTTTGATTCGCGTCAAAACGATCTACACGAACACCAATATTGAAGATAAGGTCATTGAAAGTAAAACGGTCCTGAATATAACCTGCAATATAATTCGGACGGAAAGCATCAATTGCACGAACGTAATTATTTTCAGAATTTTTTTCTGTAATAAATGATTCCAGTGACGTGCTTTTATCTTCCATATTGCCCAGGTAATCATACCCGTAATAACCAATCAAGCCATTGCTGAACAATTCATCAGGAGTGAACATACTCAGAGAAAAACGTGAAGGGTCAATCGCGTCAATCTGAACGGTATCGTTCATAGCGTAACCTAACTGCTGACGAACTTTTTCATAAAAACCCGGGGCTTTGTCACCATCACTGTTTGTAGAAGGTGCATACAACGCTTCGGAATAATCAACCTGAGTGATTGTCTGTCCTCCAAAATTTATGTAAGAAACATGTGCAGAGTTTGGATCGGTACCTGTAATTCGACTATTTGCCAACTGACGCATTAAACCCCATAAGCTATTAGGATTTACAGACCATGCCCTGTCGGTTCTTTGTTCATATTCTATACCAACAACAATGTTGTGGTTTTTTAAATCTGCAGAACCTGAAGCGCTGATACGGAATTGATTGTTATCAGTGATACCATAAAAACTGCGTGTCCGGCCTGGTGTTGCCCACAAACTGTATGCGTTCAATTGAAGACGGTTATCATTATTGATCAGCGCACCTCTATTAATAATATTGAACAAATTGTCCTGATAACCCGCTGTTCCCAATCCGTTCGTCAAATTATAATATTGAGTCGTATAATTTGATGTATTTGGATTTTGAGTTCCTGGCTCAAAAGTTACGAGAGTATCAAAAGCACCAACCTGATTGAATACGATTGAGTCATTGTTATTAATATCCTTTAAAGTAACTCCCTGGTAACCCGGAGAACTGTATGTTGTGAACTTACCAACATAGCCGTAATCGAATATTTTATCCTTGTGGATAGCATTCTGATCCACTTCATGATTGTGTGAATAATCGACCTGGATAGAATAGTATGCATTTTTGATTCCTGAGGATGACGTCTTTTCTCTGTCTTCGGAAGTAAATCGTTGTGTAATCTTTGCAAAAGCTCTCCAGTTTGTTCCGATTGTCTGAGGATTATTATCGTAATTCATCAAAGAATAAATATCAATATAATCACGGCTTTGTGTGCGCTCCAGGGATCCACCTAAAGTGAATGTTACATTTTTCACAGGACGGAAATCCAGTTTACCATTCAGGCGAATCGCGTCAGCCGCGACATTCGGACGAGCTTTCACTTTCTGCAGGCTATCCATGGTAAAATAATTTGAACGATGGATATAACCATTACCTGAAGGAGATGCAATCAATGGGTTTTTACGAACGCTTTCCAGGATATCGTCTTTCACTACATAAAAAGGAGCAGCAGAAGGCCTTGGATCTTTGTCGTACTGATATTCACCGGAAAGGAAAAATCCGGCAATAGGCTGTCCTGATTTCTGACCTGTAGAATCTTTCTTGGTGAAAATCGGGCCGGCCAAATCAAAAGAAGCAAGATTGTAACCGTAATCATCAAACAATTCAGAAGTCACAAATTCCACACCACCTGTATATTGCTTGGAAGGGCCACGCGTTGTAATTGAAATGACTCCGCCTGTGGCGTCACCATATTGTGCAGGAAGACCACCTGTGATTACAGTAATTTGTTCTGTTCCTTTTTGAGGAAGGCCAACTCCACCTCTAACCTTGATACCATCAACATAGATTGCAGTTGCATCGGAACGTGAACCACGGAAGTTGAGTGCACTTCCACCATCATCCTTCTGGTATACACCGGCACTTTGAGATGCGATAGATTGTACGTCACGGGTTGGCGCGGCCTGAATTTCTTCGTATGAAGTTGTCTTCTGCGTAGCGGGGCTTCCTTTGTCAATCAACGGAACGGTATATTCTACGATGTCCAGCACCTTCAGTTCAACTCCTTTTCCCAATTCAAAATTGGCAAAAGAAATTTTATCGGATGTAACCAGGACTCCGGTTACCTCCTGAGAGTTGTAACCAACGCACGTGGCTTTTACATTGTACTTACCAGGGTTCAATGGCTTGATGGAAAAGTTTCCGTCAAAATCGGTGACCGCTGCCTGTACCTGAGTTCCGTTTAGCAGTGCAGCAACACTTGCAAAAGGTACACCTTCTTTGCCGCCCTTTTCGGTAACCTTACCGCGGATTTCACCGGATTGTGCAATGGAGCCAAACCCGATGAATAGCAGAGCGATGAGTGGTAAGTAAAAC
>CAYMMN010000025.1:0-17491 GCA_964391495.1 uncultured Flavobacteriales bacterium
CCTGACGAACGCGAAAACATTTTCGGATGCCGCGATCTCTATTACACCTTATCAAACCACCGGTATGCCTTTGATTGTAGTGCTCGGGGGGATTGCGCACAAAGTTTTTTTTATAGGGAAAAATACAGTTGATATTCCATTGCTACAGGCGGCGATTGATTCGGCATTGATAACAACAGAAATCGAAGAAAGATCCGCAAACATATCTTTTCTTTCTGTTCAAAACAATCCGGTTAATGAAAAGACGACTTTAAAATGCGTGCTTTCAAAATCAACATCAACCGAAATTCAACTTTTGAATACGGAAGGGAAACAGTTGGAACAAATTTTTTCCGGACAGCTTTCTGCAGGGCTGAATGAGATCCCATTGGATTTATCACTACGCAAATCCGGAATTTATTTTATTCGCTACAGCGATGGTCTGCATGGGAAAACGATAAAGATCAATGTTGTTCACTGATTGATGAGGCAGGATTAAAAGTATCATGAATATGAAAATTATTCTTCAAATGTTTGTGTATTACAGAAATTCGGAAATCCGTTTTTCTGTTCTTTTGTTTTTACTTTTTATAACGGGCGGGCAAAATATAAACGCGCAATGTTGTGCAGGTGGCAGCGGAAGCCCGATTGCGGGAGGAGCTTCACAAGGGGTATTACTTGAAAGACAGGTAGAGCTGAATACCAATTTTCAGTTCATCAACACGGATAAGTTTTACACAAAAGATTCTCCTGATACAGCAAAGTACTTTGATCGTTTCCACAGCACGTATCAGTATTTCCGACTGGCTTATGGTGTTACAAAGCATTTTACAATGTCCATTGAAACCGGAAATTACTTTATAAAGGAAGAATCAGGTTTGCACAACAATCCGGCAACAACATATTCAAGTAAAGGAATTGGCGATCTCATTCTTTTTCCACGATATGATCTGATCAATCTTACGGAAGAAAAAAGAAGAACAGAGGTAACGGTCGGACTTGGATATAAAATCCCACTTGGTTCATACAATGACTCTACCGGAAATGTCGAACCCTTTAGTGGCATGACTTATTACGTCACCAATCCTCAGGCGGTGCAACTCACGTCCGGTGCACAGGATGTGATATTTTATTTGTTTTTGTTTCGTGGGTATCCGCAAAAAAACTGGCGATTTTTTGCAAATGGATTTTATATTAAAAAAGGATGGAATCCTCTGGGAGAGAAACTCGGTGATTTTGCAAGTGTGGGTTTGTTCGCCGGGAAAACATTTTTCGAAAAACTTGGTGTGACACTTCAACTCAGAGGAGAATGGATGAACAAAATGCAATTGAATAAGAATATACTTTTGTATGCATACCCCAATTATGATCCGGAAGCGACCGGATACAAGAAAGTATTTTTTACACCTCAGCTGAGTTTTACAAAGGGAAAATTTACCATTTACGGATTGTATGATTTTCCGGTTTACCAGTATGTGACCAAGACCCAGGTTGGTTCTGAATTGCAGGCAACACTTGGTTTGTCTTTCCGGTTTTTTGCGGTTAAAAGTGTCATAAACGATAGTAAAAGCGGGGTGGTTTTTTCATGTCCGATGCATCCTGAAATCACCTCTTCAAAGCCCGCGAGCTGTCCAAAATGTGGAATGGACCTCGAAAAAGTGAAGTAACCCATTAACAATCCAAATCTTTAGAATGATATCGGGGAGACCCAACTTTTTTCCTTAAAATTCATCTGATCGGTTTCATACAATTCGACCTGTTTTTGATTTGGTTTTCTTTTTGTGTGCAGATTGCAGAACCGGGTCGTCAGAAAATATTTTTTTGGTTAAAACATGCTGAAAGGATTTATACCTTAGTATATTGAACCCGTAAAGATTTTTTAAGATGGATAAAAGAGGAAGGTGGTTGTTGATTTTCTTAACCTTTGCCGCTGCCGCGAATATTGTTAACTTTTATTTTACAAGTAAGAAAAACGAAGCAGGCGAAGCAAAGTTAAATATTCAGAAAAATGAGAGGGAAGCAAGAGACGCAACAAGAAAACTGCCCTTGCAAAGCGGTGATATTATTTTTCAGACATCCGAATCCTCTCAGAGTAATGCGATACAACTGGCTACACATTCACCCTATAGTCATTGCGGAATCATTTTTAAATACGACAAGGATTATTTTGTCTATGAGGCATCTTCTAAAGTACGTGAACTGGCATTGGATCGCTGGATCGCGCAGGGTAAGGACCAGACCTTTGTTGTGAAACGATTAAAAGACGCAGCAAGCATCCTCTCGCCAACAAACATCAAAAAACTCCACCAGGCAAAAGATCAGTTTTACCAAAAAGAATACGATCGCTATTTCAGCTGGAGCAATGATGAAATTTATTGTTCGGAACTGGTCTGGAAGATTTACCGCGATGCGCTGGGTATTGAAATCGGTCAACTGCAATTGCTGAAAGATTTTGATTTTAGTGATCCGGAGGTAAGGAAGTTGCTGCATGCACGTTACGGTGATAAAATTCCTTTGAATGATACGGTGATTTCTCCGGTTTCAATTTTTAATTCGGAACGCTTATCTGATGTTAAAATGTAACGGATTATTAACTTTTTTAAATAGACTTACAGGATGAAACAAATTACATTTTTTCTTCTTCTCCTTTTTACAACACTCTTTGAATCAAAAGCCCAGACCATCTTTCAGAAGAATTATGGTTCCCCTGTAAATGATGGCTTTGGAAGCATGACTGCTTCTGCTGATGGCGGATATGTAGTTGCAGGAGCTTCATTTGGTTTTGCTTCAAGTTTTTCGGACATTTTTCTTTACAAAACAGATTCGATTGGAAATTTGCTCTGGGACAAAGTATTCCTTGGCAGAAGGAGCGATGTTGCAGATCGTGTGCGCTCAACCAGTGACGGAGGATTCATCATTTTATTTGAAACAAACAGTTTTGATACCACCTCCACAAAAATTGTTAACTGTCTGATTAAAACAGACAATGCAGGAAATTTGGTATGGGCAAAAACCTACGATGTTTTTTCTACAGTGAATAACAATTATCCAAAAGATGTAATCGAAACAAATGATCAGGGTTTTCTGATTGTAGGCGGAAACAGCGCGGAAGAAAATTTCGCCATCAAGATTAGTCAATCGGGAGGTCTTCAGTGGGCGTATTCCTTTGGACGCGGACTAAATTATTCCGCATTCCAATTGAACAATGGTGATTTCTTAATGTTGGGGACCAGCCGTTTTTATCCCGGGCCGAATTACAGAACGCATTTGATAAAAATCAATTCTCTTGGAAATATACTCTGGTCAAAAGTTTACGCGTCAACACAAAATGAAATCGGAATAAAAATAATTTCCGCCGATAGCAGCGGAATTGTAATTGCAGGGCAAACGGTTAATTCCGGTCAGGGAGGAGCTGATCTGATGTTGTTACAATTGGATACTTCAGGTGTCGTTCAATGGGGAAAAACATATGGAGGAATTAATGACGAGACTCTGGCAGACGCAATTCGAACAAATGATAATGGATTTTTAATGTATGGCACTTCTACGAGTTTTATTTTCGGAAGCTCTTTTCAGGATTTATATGCAGTAAAAACAGACAGCTCCGGCGGCCTGGAATGGGCAAATCACTATGGCACTCCATCTTCAGAATTTGCATATTCAGCATCAGAAGCACAGGGTGGAGGCTATGTACTTGCCGGAACTGTTTCATCGTTTGGACTGGGACAGGGAGATTCTTACTTGTTAAAGACGAACCTTCTCGGATTTACCGGATGTCACGAAGCACCGTCGAATACCGTTGAAGCGAATTACCAGGTGAATGACAGTACCATTCTGATCACACCCATCCAGGGCGGGATGGAATATGATATCAAAGTCAGAGACACCAGTGGGGTAGTCAGTCAGACAGAGTGTATCCAGTTATTGAATACATTGGCGGAAAGCGACAATATGTTCTCTCCTTTCACAATATCTCCGAATCCCGGGAGGGGACAATTTAGACTTGAGTCTGCTTCGGGCGCTATTTCACAAATCCTTGTTTTGGATCTTGCCGGAAGGAGAATCATTGAAAGGCAAAACATTAACCAACGGAGTTGCTTTCTCAACGGAATACCCGCGGGGATCTATGTCATTCAGGTCACGGATGAATTCCGGCATGTTAAACAATTGAAATTTGTATCTACAGAATAAAAGCCTCGGAGTTGAACGAAAGTCCGGTCCCCTTGACGGATCGGATTTTTGCGGGGAAGACTTGGAGAAAAGATGAACATTGATCATTTCAAACTCAGGTCATACTACAAAAGGAAAATATTTATTATCTTTCCTGTAAATCCAACAAGAGGGCCGGTTCGGCACAAGAGAACCTGTCCGGTATTTTTTCGGCGTCTATTACCAGACACAACGAAAGGGCTGACTCCGGAAAAATTGCTTGTGATTAATTGAAACAGAAGATGGATTGTCTGATTTCTCCCGCTAAAATCAGACAATCATGAGTATGGTAAACCGAATATGAACCATTTCAAGCGCGCTAGAGTCTTTTTAATAGTTGTACTGATTTCGTCTGCGAATGTTTTGTTTGCCCAATACACTGCGAAAATAGAATATTGGGAAAATGGTAAAAAGAAAAGCTCAATGCCTTACCGGAATGGAATTCGTGAAGGGATGAGCAAAACCTGGTTTGAGGATGGGAAATTGCAAAGCAGGGTCGAATACCTCGAGGATAAACCCAATGGCACATCAATCCGCTGGTATCCGAACGGAAATATTGAAGTCAAGGGAAAAAATCGTGACGATAAAAAATTTGGCGAGTGGACCTGGTATTTTAAAAACGGAAACACCCGCCAAATCGCGCACTATAACGAAAAAGGGGAGCATGGAAAATGGACCTGGTGGAGAGAGAATGGAATAATTGAAATGGAAGGAGAATATTTCTATGGAAAGAAATCCGGTACATGGAAATATTATGATGAAGGCGGAACGCTTAAAAAGGAAGAAACCTATCAGAACGGGAAGCTGATGGATACCAAAAACTATTAAAGATTTTATATATTTATCGGCACATTACATTCGATTTGAAAAAGGCAAGCTACATTATACTGCTTACAATTCTGCTTCTACAGGCTGGAGGACTGTTGTTTTTGTTTCAAATCCAGCAGGTAAGAGTTCAAAAAGCTGCGCTGCTTCAACTTGATTCAAACTCGGGAAATACTGAAAAACTTGCTTTATCCCCTTCTGAATTTTATTCAGCCCGGATCAATGATCATGAATTAAGATTGAACGGAAAGCTCTACGATTTCAAATCTGTTTCATATTCAGACGGACAAGTTATTCTTGATGTATTTCATGATGCATCAGAAGAAAACATTATCAACTGGATCGAAGCCCTGGCCAGTGCTAAAGGAAATCAGCAAGGTGAACTGCCCGCACACCTTGTAAAATTGTTGACTACAACCTATCTCGGAACCAATAGCGAATCGGTATTATTTTTTCAACCGGTTCTTGAATTTCCCTTTTTTCAATTTGAGGAACAGGCACTTTCTTTTTCAAGAGAACAGGATTCTCCTCCTCCGAAAAAAATAGCATAAAGATTATTAAACCTTTTAAACAGATGACGGAAGCACTTCCGCTCATCCTGTCTGTGCTATTATTTACGAACATCAAAAAATATGTAATGAAAAATATTTACCGTCCGGTCTTTGGATTGCTGATCCTTCAATTCCAGACCTCAATTGCACAAAACACAGTCACAGATTCAACAAAAAATATTCACCTCAATGAAGTTGTTATTTCTGCTAATAAGACAGAAGAAACAAAACGAAACGTCGCTCAACAGGTACACATATTAAACGCCAAACAAATCGCTGATTTACAATGTCAGTCAACTGCCGATATTATTGCAAACACAGGAAGCGTATTTGTTCAAAAAAGCCAGCACGGAGGGGGAAGCCCTGTTATTCGCGGCTTTGAAGCCAACCGGATTTTATTGGTTATCGACGGAGTGCGCATGAATAACATTATTTATCGTTCAGGACATCTCCAGAATATCGTCACCACCGACAACAACTCACTGGATCGTATCGAAGTTTTGTTTGGTCCGGCATCAACTGTTTATGGTAGCGATGCATTGGGAGGCGTGGTCAGCCTGTACACAAAACGCCCTTCATTCGCCGGGGCTGATGAAAAGACCAATCTCAAAGTAAACGCGATGACCCGGTACGGAAGTGTGAATGATGAATTCACAGGCCATGTTGATTTTAATATCGGCGGAAAAAAACTGGCATCACTTACTTCATTTACGTATTCCGTTTTTGATGATCTGAAAGGCGGAGAGAATCAGAACCCGTTTTATACTTCATCCTATGGTGAACGCCTGTATTATGTGGAGCGCATCAACGGAAAAGATTCTCTTGTGAAAAACAGTGATCGCTACAAACAAGTGCAAAGCGGATTTTCACAGATTGACCTGATGCAAAAATTCGCTTACAAAGCATCGGATCACATGACTCACGGGTTGAACATTCAGTATTCTACTTCTACCGATGTACCGCGTTATGATCGTTTGACAGATCCTTCTTCAAGCGGACTGAAATACGCGGAATGGTATTACGGTCCGCAAACAAGACTACTCGCGGCGTATGATCTCAACGTAAACAATTCATTATCGAAATTCCAAAGCATTCATGCAGGAGTAAATTTACAGAACATCGAAGAAAGCCGTCATACACGTCGCTTTAACAATGTCCACAAGCAACACCGTATCGAAAAGGTGAATGTCGTTGGTTTTAATGTAGACTTCAAGAGAACCACTAACAAACACACATTGCGTCTCGGTTTAGATGCACAGTACAATACGCTCAAATCGACTGCGACAGAAGAAGACATCACCAACGGATCCGAAGAACCGGTTGACACACGTTATCCGGATGGCGACAACAAGATGATGAACGCGGCGGTGTATTTTTCTCATACCTGGAGAATCAATGATCAGCTTACTCTCACGGATGGTTTGCGTTTGGGATTTATTTCATTGAATTCAACATTTAAGGATACTTCATTCTTCCACCTTCCTTTCACAAAAGCGGAACAAAGCAATCCTGTTTATTCTGGCAGCATTGGTTTGATCCAATCACCATCAGATGATCTGAAATTATCCTTGTTACTCTCAACCGGTTTCCGTGCACCGAATGTTGATGATCTTGCAAAAGTTTTTGAATCCGCGCCGGGAGCTGTTATTGTTCCGAACAGCGATCTGAAACCGGAAAGAACCATCACTACCGAAATGGGCATCACAAAAATTTACAATGAAAAAACGAGCTGGGAAAATACTGTCTATTACACACAATTTGTAGACGCGATTATTACCGATGAGTTTACATTCAACGGACAGGATTCCATTCAGTACGATGGTTCCATGAGTAAAGTGTATGCTAATCAGAACAAAGGAAAGGCATTTGTCTATGGCTTTTCTTCAAACCTGACTTCGCAGTGTACAGAAAATCTCCGGATGACTTTAGGAATGAATTATACCTATGGACGCGTGAAAACAGACACTTCCAATTCTCCATTGGATCACATTCCTCCCTTCATGGCCCGTCTTGGTTTGAAGTATACCTATGAAAAATTCGGCGCCGATATGTTTGTGAATTTTAATGGATGGAAAAAACTGAAAGATTATTATCTCAACGGCGAAGACAATGAACAATACGCGACCGCTGATGGTATGCCTGCATGGTTCACATTAAATTTTCATGCCTCCTATAAAGTGCACAAATTGCTGACACTCCAGGCAGGAGTTGACAATATCTTCGACACTCAATACAGAACATTCGCGAGCGGTATCAACGCTCCCGGAAGAAATATTTTTGTGGCTTTGCGTTTCCATTATTAATAGCGAGTAGGGTTTATTTGAGCGGGGCTTCCATACAGGGGGCCCCGTTTTTTGTGTCTGAATAGCGGATCAGTTTATTTCAATTTTATTATTTTCATTCATTCGGATTTCAAATAGAATTCCTGGCAGTGGTGTTTTTTGAAAAAAATCCCCATGTTGCCGCAAGTTCTGTTTCCGATTATCATCTAATCAAGCTTATACGTCAGTCTTCGGGTTATGAATAAAATCAATCTCTTTCCATTTGCAGTTTTATTGTGGACGCTAAGTGCTCAGGCACAGGTTTATAACGACCTCCGGATTCCGGATACTCTCTCCGGGACAACGTTTAACCTGACCGTCCGGGACACCTTCAGACAAGTTGTTCCTACCGGAAACCAGACCATTACCGGAGGAATCAATAGCGATATCTGGGGACCAACACTTTTTTTCAATCAGGGCGATACAGTTCACATGAATGTGCAGAATAATCTGAACGACAGCACAACGATTCACTGGCATGGTATGCATTTACCGGCGGTGATGGATGGTGGTCCACATCAGGTGATTCCTCCGGGAACACTGTGGCAGCCTTACTGGAAGGTGACAAACAATGCCGGATTATTCTGGTTTCATCCGCATCTTCATATGGAAACGATGCATCAGATTACGCAAGGTATCGGAGGACTCATCATCGTGAGGGATTCTATCGAAAGCGCGCTTCCTCTTCCAAGAACTTATGGCATCGATGATATTCCGCTTGTACTCACGGATCGCGACATCAATACATCGAATCAATTTGTGGATGTTCCTTATGGAGATTCCATGATGGTGAATGGAGTGCTGCGTCCGCAGTTTTCTGTTCCGGCGCAGGTTGTAAGATTCAGAATTCTGAATGGAGCAATCGAACGTTCGTATAATCTCGGCTTTAGTGATAACAGAACATTTTATGTGATCTCCACAGACGGAGGTTTGGTTGACAATCCAGTTCCGGTGACGCGCTTCTTAATTTCCGCCGGAGAACGTGTGGAAATTCTTGTTGACTTTTCCGGACAGGCATCATCTTCGTTTGATTTGAAAGCATACAATTCTACTTTATCTAATTTTATTCCCGGCGGAGAAAATTTCCCCAACGGTCCTTTCGCGAACGCTTTGGGAAAAATTGATTTCAGAGTTTTGCATTTGAATGTTGGCGCTCAAACAAGTCAGCCCATCACCACAATTCCTTCAACACTCACAACAAATACATTTTACGATGAGTCCAGCGCGAACCTCACACGTGTGATTACCCTCACCGATAGTACAGGTGTTCCGAATATCCTTGGACCAAACGCATTTATTCTAAATCATCATCTTTTTGATCTGAATACGATTGATTACACTGTTCCTTTGAACAACACAGAGATCTGGCAGCTCACCAGTAATTCCATCTTCGCGCATCCTTTTCACATTCATGATGTGGAATTTTATATTCTTACCAGGAATGGAATCGCTCCACCGGATTATGAAAAAGGATGGAAGGATGTAGTGCTCGTTAAAGGCGGAGAAACAGTTCGCTTCATCGCGAAGTTTGATGATTATGCCGATCTGCAACATCCGTTTATGTTCCATTGTCATATCGCATTGCATGAAGATGAAGGAATGATGGGACAATTTGTTGTTGGTCCAACTACAACCGGAGTACAGGATTTATCGCCCTCAAATAGTAACTACGCTGTTCATCCGAATCCCGCGAAAGACAAATTGTATATCGATGTGAATGATCAGTCAAACCCTGTTTATTACGCGACAATTACGAATGTAAATGGAAAGGCCCTTGTGATGATGCCGCAACCACAAACGCAACAGGGAATTGAAATCGGCAGACTTCGTCCTGGAACTTATTTCCTGACCATCACGGATACGAAAAATAAAAAGCCGGAAACAATCAAATTCATCAAAGAATAATTTTCGATGAAAAAAGTAATCTTGTTTCTGTTTGTCGCGCTGCTGAGTTCATTTGTCATTCCCGACAAGAAAGTCGTTCACAATTTCAGCCTGAAAAATGTTGACGGTAAAGTTGTGTCACTTTCTGATTATCCGGATGCGAAGGGTTTTATTATTGTTTTTACCTGCAATCATTGTCCTTTTGCAAAATTATATTCTCAGCGTTTCAATGACCTGAACACAAAATACAGTTCACTCGGAGTTCCGCTGATTGCCATAAATTCCATGGACACACTGGTGTACGAAGAAGAATCGTTTGAGCTTATGCGTGAAAAATCCGAACGCGATCATTTTAATTTTCCCTACTTACTCGATGCCGCTCAAAATGTGGGCAAAGATTTCGGGGCGAGCTACACACCGCAGGCTTTTGTAATCTGGAAGGAAAATGACGAGTGGGTCGTGCGTTACAACGGAGCAATGGACGACAACGGAGAACATCCCGAGCTCGCAAAATCATATGTCGACACAGCATTACAAGAATTACTACAGGGAAAACCCGTTTCCGTTACTGAAGCAAAAAGTATTGGCTGCAGGATTCATTACAGGTAATAAACCCGGTTTCCGAAAGGATAACCCTTGATTTTCGATTAAATAACTCATTTGATTCAATGTTCATGGGGAAATTTAAATCTAAAAAAGCGGTATCGATTTGTCCTAAATTCCCCAAAAATTTTCAAATTCAGCTTAAACCTTCTTTACCTGTATCGGTCTATAGGGCGCTATTGACCGACAAATTGTGTTTTAAGCTGCGGGAAGGGTCGGTAAACCAAAATTTTAATCAAAATGAAAGAATTGTCTACCGGAAGATTTTCGGCTACCGGGCTATTTACTTTTTTAATCATGTCCCTGTTTTTAATGGGGAAGCGTGAAGCAGTTCTGGGACAAAACCAAAGCATCATTTTAGGAAGACCCACCGATGTCTCCATCACCGTCAGTATTCTATTTGATCAGAATGTTGATTTTTATTTTGTTTACGGCACACAGTCCGGAAACTATACCGACAGTACAGCTGTGATCAGTAACGTCGCGAATACACCTGATGAGGTTGACTTGCAGAATTTATTTCCCGATACCCGATATTTTTACAGAGTAAAATCACGATTGAATGGCGGCGGTGCCTATACTGCAGGAGCCGAATATAAATTCCATACACAGCGGCCACCCGGAAGTTCGTTTTCTTTCACAGTGGAAGCGGATGAACATCTGTACGATAAAAAAGGTGTTCAAAGTATTTACCAGCTCACGCTAAACAACGAAGCTGACGACAATCCGGATTTTATGCTTTCGCTGGGCGATATTTTTGGCGATGATCATCGTCCCGACAGCATCACTTCACACGAACTTGACTCTTTGCATCTTGCTTACCGGCCATTTCTCGGAAGCATTTGCCATTCGGTTCCATTTTATGTATGTCTGGGAAATCATGAAGGAGAGAATGATTATTACATGGCGCAAAATCCGCCGAACAATCTTTGCATCTGGGCGACACAGTGGCGAAAATATTATTATCCGAATCCGTTTCCCAACACTTTCTATAGCGGGAATACAGATATAGAGCCATACGGAATCGGTAATCCCGAAAATTATTACGCATGGACCTGGGGTGATGCTTTGTTTGTAGTGCTCGATGTGTACAGAGATGAAAACGACACTTCCCCGAAACCCAAAAACTGGGACTGGTCATTGGGATTACCACAATACACCTGGCTGGAAAACACCTTACAAAACAGTACCGCGCAATACAAATTTGTTTTTGCGCATCACATTCGTGGACAAGGACGCGGAGGAATAACGAATGCTCAGTTATTCGAATGGGGAGGATATGAATCACTTGGAGGACCATACACGTTTCCGGCAAATCGTCCGGGCTGGTCGAAACCGATTCATCAGTTGTTTATTGACAATGGTGTAAACATCTTTTTCCAGGGTCACGATCATTTGTATGCTCATGAAATTCTGGATAGCGTGACCTATCAGGAAGTGCCGATGCCCAGTGATTCTACTTATGAAATCGGGATGCTTGCCAACGCGGATGCTTATACAGCAGACACCATTGGTGGCACCGGACACATTCGCGTAAATGTTACACCGTCTTGCATTACTGTTGATTTTGTACGCTCGTACTTACCTGCAGATACAGTAAGCGGACTTCATCACAACGGAGAAGTCGCGTTTTCCTATACAATTGGAAATTGTGGTTCTACAAATATTGATGAAAAGGAAACCCAGAATCCTGTAAAGGTGTTTCCGAATCCCGCAAAAGATAAAGTTACAGTTCAGTTACCTGAAGAATCAAAAACATTCCACGTACGATTGATGAATACAATGGGTCAGATGTTGTTGCAAAGTCAATCAAGAAACCTGGATCTAAGCTCAGTCGCGAATGGATTTTATGTGTTGAACATTGAAACAGAGAATTATTCTGTGAACAGAAAAATAATTATCAAACACTGATCACGGAATTCCGATTCCAAAAACTATTTAATAATCAGCTTTTTACTCTTACAATATTTCCCACTGAGCGCTTTTACAATATAGATGCCGCGACCGGGTAATGCCGAAGGGTCCATGGAATAGACACTTAGCTGATCAGCTTCTGTCTGTAATGATCCGGAATAACATTCTTTGCCATACAAATCATACAGCAAAAGTTTCACATCCTGATTTTTCTTTCCTTCAATGGAAAAATGAACCACATCACCATAACAAGGATTCGGATATACATTCAAAGAAAAATCCGAAAGCTTTTCATATCTCACCGCGACAGGATCAGAATAAGTAAATCTTCCGTTGAAATCTGTTTGCTTCAAACGATAATACGACAAGCCTTCGTAAGGTTGTTCATCGTTTGTTGAATAACAAAGCAAAGTCGTGCTGTTTCCTCCTGGAGCCAGTGTCGGAACTTTCACCACTTCAGCGTAGTCTTCGGCGTTCCTTGATTTTTCAATGGTGAAATATTCATTGTCTGTTTCGGATGCTGTGTTCCAGCTAAGTGAAACAATGTCTTCAATAAGTTTTGCATCAAAGAATGTGAGCTCGATCGGTAATGGAATTCCGCTTCCCTTACCCAATGCATGTTGCGAGAAGCTTGTATAACCCAAACGTTCGCCGTAACCCGTTCCGGAATTGTAAATTCTTCCGGCCGCTCCAATATTGGGAATCGCGGTACTGACATCAAATGTCGAGAAATCTCCATACGAAGTGGTCAGTGTTCGTTTGATGGGAACAAAATAATTGTCTTCGCTAGCGGAGAGTGTCGTGTTCTCGACGGATAATCTTACTCCATAGGACCCGCCTGTTGGGGATGCGTTGGGAGTAAACGTCCACAAAACGGTTTCACCCGCCTGTTCACCAACGGTTGCTATGATGGGAACTCCTCCCTGTGTTGTGTTTAATAAGGGATCGCTATCGGGTACCGACTGTACAAAATCCGCGACACTTGAATTGATATATGTGACTCCGGTCAGAGAATTATTCAGAATAGAAGCGATGTGCCTGTCGGTAGTATTGGTACCGTTACCCAAAGGGAAATCATAGGTACTTGTATTGCTCGCGATGTAGCGACGCAGATTTCCATTTACAAAACCGTTTGTATAAGTGAGGTTGGCCGCGGTTGTAGAGGAGGCGATGAGAAAATTGCTGCCTGTAGAAACAATCCCATCCTGCAATGTAAGCGCGTTCGTCACGGTCACATTGTTTGTTCCGCTAAGTGTAACACCGTAAGTATTGTTGATGACCAGATTGTAACAACTGAATCCGCTTGCGGATGTAATTACATTCGGCGCTGAGCATCCGTACAAAGTTATCGTACTTGAATTTGGTGTGAAGTTCCCTTGTTTATCAATATCACCATACACATCCAGCGCCTTGTTGGTATTGATGGTAAGCGTTTTTCCCGCGCCGATTGTTAGACTGTTCACAATCGCGTTGGTAGAGATCACCGGGTTACTTGTTCCGCCTGTGATGATCGCAGAGTTGTATTTGTTCGGAACTCCATTCGTCCAGTTGGCAGGAGTGTTCCAGGCAGTCGTCGTGCCGATCCAGGTTGTGGTTCCGTTGGTCGGTTCTATCGTTGTAATGCTGTTCGATGCATACGCGTTGCTGCTGCAACCACCAAGATCCGGAGTGACGACACAATTGATGACGTCACCATTTACAAGTCCGGTGTTGGTATACACAGTACTGTTGCTGCCGACATTCGATCCGTTCAATGTCCACTGATAGGTTGGCGCTGCACCAAGATTTGTTCCGACAGCAGTGAATGTACTGATATGTCCGTTGCAGACTTTTACATTGGAAACAGTCGCTCCGGTAGAATTGGTAGAAACGTCAACATACAGGGGAAGTGTTGGTGTTGCCGCACTTGTCATCAACAAGGTTCCGTTTTTATAGTACTTTACAACATTATTTTCGACGGCGATTTTCAGAACATCATTGGCTGCATACGTTCCGTATGTCCCACGATTTGTTCCCGATTCATAAATTCGAAGCGATCCGTTATTGATCAGATAGAAGGCATACTATATCGAAGTATAATTACTGTTTACATCGGTAGCACTCAAACCGATCATTCGTGATTTGTTGGTTTCAACGACAGTCGTTTGCATGTAACCGTTATTCGCCACCGACTGATATGAAAATCCGTTACCATCCCAGTTACCATTGCTGGTACGTTTGGTGAGGGTGTTCGCGTTGATGGTATTTTTTACACCGGAAGAAGCGATAACCCAAACTACATTGACAAGCGCTTCACGACATGCCGTTGAAACCGGACTACCGGTAATGTAAAACGCGTTTTGTTGTGTCTGATTGATATCGCGGATGGTGATGCTGTTTGAAGAAAATGAACTGCTGCTGCAACCGCCAAGATCCGGAGTAACCAGACAAGTGATGACATCGTTGTTGTTTAATCCGGTATTGGTATATGTTGTACTATTGGTTCCGACATTTACACCATTAAGTTGCCATTGAAAAACCGGTGCTGCGCCAAGATTGGTTCCGCTTGCAGTAAAAGTGCTGATGTTTCCATTGGAAATACGTACATCGGAAACCGTAGCTCCCGTGGAATTTGTAGAAACGTCAACATACAAAGGAAGTGTAGGCACGACATTGCTGATGTAAACAGCGGTACTGTTCTTATAGTATTTTACGACATTATTTTCTATCGCGATTTTCAGGGTGTCGCCGGTCGTGTAAGTACCAAATGCTCCACGACTTGTTCCGCTTTCATAAATCTGTAGTGCTCCGGTATTCGTCAGGTAAAAAGCGTATTGAATGGTATTGTATCCCGCGCCCCCATCGGTATTACTCAGTCCGATCATGCGGGCTTCGTTTGTTTCTTCGGCAATGGTTTGCATGTAACCGTTGTTCGAAACACTTTGCAGGGAAAACCCATTTCCATCCCAGGTCGAATTGCTTGAAATTTTTGTGAGTGAATTGTCAAGAATACTATTTTTCCCGGAGGATGCGGAGATGGACCACACAACATCTTCCAGTGATTCTTTACAAGCGCTTGACGCGGGAGTTCCTGTGATGTAGAATTCGTTTTGTAAAGTCTGATTAATATCACCGACAGCCGCGTTGTTGGAAACATAACCTGTACTGCAACCGCCCAGGTCAGGAGTGATCACACAATTGACCACGTCACTATTTGGAAGAGAAGTATTGGTATATGTCGGGCTGTTTGTTCCTGTATTGCTGCCGTTGATGGTCCACTGATAAGTAGGTGAGGGACCCATGTTAGAAGCGACCGCGTTAAATGTTCCTGTATTTCCGTTGCTCACCTGTACAGATGAAACTGTCGCGCCGGTTGAACGTAAAGAAACGTCGACATAAAGGGGAAGTGTCGGCGCCACCGCGCTGATGTAGATCATCGCTCCGTTGAGATAATATTTCACGACATTACTTTCAACAGCGATTTTCAAAATATCGCCTGTCGCGTAGGTCGCGAATGTACCGCGGTTTGTTCCGGATTCGTAAATGTTGAGATTTCCGGTGGCACCCATACGGAAACCATATTGTATCGTGGAATTTGCCGCGCTCGCGTCGGTCGAGCTCAGACCTATCATGCGGTCTTTGTTGGTTTCGGTGGCGACACATTGCATGTATCCGTTGTTGGATACCGACTGATAGGAAAACGCGTTGCCGTCCCAGTTACCATTGCTGGTAATTTTCGCGAGCGAGTTTCCGGAGATCTGATTTTTCGCCGAGGAAGAAGCGATGATCCAGACTACATCTTCAAGAACCTCTTTACATGCGCTGGCCGCGGCTGTTCCTGTAATATAAAAAGCGTTCTGAATCGTAGGATTCTGATCGCCGATGAGAATCTGGTTGGAATTGTAAAGAGTAGAAGGAGAGCAACCGTCAACATCCGAAGTTTGCGTACAGGTAAGTACATCTCCTGCAACCAGGGAAGTGTTGGTATATGTCGCGCTGTTGGTACCGACATTACTTCCGTTCAATTGCCACTGATAGGAAGGACTGGTACCTGCATTTGTTCCGGTCGCGTTGAAGGTGCCGGTATTTCCGTTGCTCACTTTTACATCCCACACTGTAGCACCCACGGCGCGTGTACACACGTCTACGTAGAGCGGGAGAGTAGGAGTAACGGCGCTGATATAAAGCAGTGTTCCGTTTTGATAATATTTTACGATGTTATTTTCGACAGCGATTTTTAAAATATCGGAAGCTGCGTAGGTTCCGAATGTTCCGCGGGAGACGCCGCTTTCATAGACTTGCAGACTTCCTGTATTAAGCAGATGAAAAGCGTATTGAATTGAAGTATAGGAAGAGCTCGCGTCGGTGGAGCTGAGACCGAAGACACGTTCACGGTTCACTTCCACGACTGTGGATTGCATGTAACCGTTGTTGCTGACCGACTGGTAGGAGAAAGCGTTTCCATCCCAGTTGCCGTTGCTGTTCGCTTTTGTAAGATCGTTTCCGCTGATGGTATTGCGCAGAGAAGAGCTCGCGCTGATCCACACTACATCTTCGACAGCTTCTTTACAGGCGCTGGATGCCGCGGTACCGCTGATGTAAAACTCACTGCATTGCGCATGCAGATTTTTCACTGATGAAAACACCAGCAGCAATAAAATCAATTTAGATAAACACAAACCCGGCCTGCACATAATAGAATACTAATTATCGTCCTTCAAATAATTTTTTTGTGCGCGGATAAGGAGAAGATTTTAAAATTCATCGGGCTTTATTCGCAGCACCCTGAAGATTTCGTGTTTGTTTCATTCAGCGATGAGGTCCAAACACAATCCGCCCCTTTATCCGGCTCCCGCCCCCTGCGATCACTGTGCCGCCCCCTAAAAAGCCTGTTTTTATCAAAATTTCAAAGAACACAAACCCTAAGAATTCCCCAATTTGGAAAACTTTCCAAAACAGGGACACTTCCCAATTCGTGCATTCGTGGCAAAATCTCTCACCCCTCCCCCTCATTTCTTCTCCCCCCTCTTTGGATTAATTCGATTTATTTTTGGATC
This sequence comes from uncultured Flavobacteriales bacterium, assembly GCA_964391495.1. GTDB lineage: Bacteria > Bacteroidota > Bacteroidia > AKYH767-A > 2013-40CM-41-45 > JADKJP01. The sequence continues at coordinate 17,323 of CAYMMN010000025.1, forward strand.
AGATTTATTTTTCTCCCCCCTCTCCCGAATTTTTCTCACCCCTGCTTGAAAATATTTATTTTATTTTTTTTGGGAATAAATAATTATTGGGGGAATTATTTTTAGTTTTAATAAATGGTAGATTCAATGTTCTAATGCAACATAAAAATAATATTATGTTGCGAAATGA
>CAYMMN010000026.1:0-17456 GCA_964391495.1 uncultured Flavobacteriales bacterium
CCCGCAGGTACATTGCTCAACATCGGAGTCGCACCCGGCAACAGCGCTTCTGTAAGTGATACACTGAAAAATTTCGAAGTGACACTTCAGGCAGGTCAATCTTATGTAGCGATTGCAAATGGAAATGTAGGAACAGGATTCGCTTCCAATCCGGATGGAAGGCCTACGGATTTTACATTGTTTGTCAAAGCCGGAGTACGTGAAGCTTCTACCGATAATGCTAATGTTGATTTTTTTGCTTTGCACGGGTCAAGCGATGCGCCAACAGTTGATGTGATTCCACAAAGTTCTGTTACACCTCTTGTCAATGATGCAGCATATGGAGATCTCACGTCCTATATTAGTGTTCCCGCAGCGTCTTATATTCTGAATATTACTCCTGGTAATGACAACACTACTATCGTAGCTTCCTATCTTGCAGATCTATCATCACTGGGTGGCGGTGCGGCAGTAGTTTTCGCTTCCGGTTATCTGGACCCATCGGCTAATAACAGCGGTCCCGCTTTTGGATTGTATGCTGCTTTACCGAATGGAACAGTAGTGGCTTTCCCGGCCTCTACAACAGCTCGCTTACAAGTAATTCACAATGCAGCGGATCCTGCGGCAGCGCTGGTAGATGTTTACCTGAACGGAACGTTGTTACTTCCTGATTTTGCATTTCGTACGGCAACTCCTTTCATTGATGCACCCGCAGGTACATTGCTCAACATCGGAGTTGCACCCGGCAACAGCACTTCTGTAAGTGATACACTGAAAAATTTCGAAGTGACACTTCAGGCAGGCCAATCTTATGTTGCAGTAGCGAACGGAAATGTGGGGACAGGATTTGCAGCCAATCCCGATGGAAGACCAACTGATTTTACATTGTTTGTTAAAGCCGGAGTACGTGAAGCAGCGGCAGATAATTCAACAGTAGATTTCTTTGCATTGCATGGTGCAAGTGATGCGCCAACAGTTGACGTCATCGCACGAGGCGTGGCAACACTGGTCGATGATGCAGCTTATGGAGATTTGACCGGTTACATTTCGGTCCCACCATCCATTTATACACTGGATGTTACACCTGGTGCGAACAATTCAGTAATTGTTGCCTCTTATACTGCCGATCTCAGCTCACTGGGCGGTGGTGCAGCTGTTGTTTTTGCTTCAGGATTTCTGGATCCGACGGTAAATAATAATGGAGAACCATTTGGTTTATTTGCTGCCCTGCCAAATGGAACTGTTGTACCATTCACCAACACCACAGGAGTCAATGAAGAAAATGATGTAATCGGCGGGATGTATCCGAATCCGGCGAATGAAATGATTTATATTTCTTTGAAAGAAAAATCATCCAATCCGGTTACCATTACGATTTCTGACGCAACCGGAAGGATAGTTTCCCAAAATACCCTGAAGGCAACGGACGGAGAAAGACTCAAAATTAGCCTGGGAGAGCTGAATGTTGGACTGTATGCCTGTACGGTTACATCTGATTCGGTTTCATCCAGCAGGCAATTCGTTGTAATTCGATAAAACCACAACCGTTTTTAGTTCAAAATCCCTGCAGTCTTCTGCAGGGATTTTTTGCTTTTCGAATGGTTCGAAATCCTCTGTAATTCCTATTTTTACGAACAATAAAGGCTGAGGATAAACAAAATATCTTTCAGATTGTTAAAGAACCATGGCCCAGTATTCCATCAAAGATATTGAAATGATGACCGGTATAAAGGCTCATACGCTTCGTATCTGGGAGCAGCGTTACAATATCCCTTTGCCAAAGCGGACATCAACCAACATCCGATATTACGATGATGAGGACCTTCGATTGCTTTTAAATATTTCTCTGCTCAATCATCAGGGCCACAAGATTTCTGAAATTACTAAATACAGTGATAAAGAAATCCGGGATCTCGCAATCAATTATTCGATTCGTTCAGAAAAACATGAAGTGCATATTCAGTCACTCATGTCAACCATGATCAATCTGGATGAACAGGCATTTGAAAAAATTCTATCAACCAGTATTTTGCAATATGGCTTGCCACGCACAATCACCGAAGTCATATTTCCGTTTATGAATATGCTTGGAGTAATGTGGATGACCGGAACGATTAATCCGGCATATGAACATTTCATTACAAATCTTGTAAGACAGAAATTGATTGTCGCGATTGATGGCCAGGTGAATCCCGCCGGAAATAACCCCAAAAAATGTCTGCTATTTTTACCTGAAGGAGAAAGTCATGAAATCGGTTTGTTGTTTGCAAATTACCTGTTACGCGCCGCAGGTCATCATACTTTATATCTCGGACAAAATTTACCAATTTCGGACCTTCAACGAGTAAAAGAAAAATACAATCCGGATATTGTTTTTACCTCGCTCACTACCGGATTTCCATTGTTGGTAGCGAAAGGAATGATTCATGAACTCAATTCCTTTTTTCCTGAATCAACAATCCTGCTCACCGGTCGCTATTTCATTGACAAGCTCAACGAGTTGGAGGGAAATGTGCATTACATACAATCTCTTGAGGACTTGAATACTTTTATTTAAATTTTTCTTTGAATATTCTATTCCAAATAATCAATTTTCATTTTTGTAAATCTTTATTGCATGATTTGTCTTTTTAAATCAGCAAAGTTGAGGTGACATTCACCTTCCATAATCTACTTGAATAGAATTTATTATTTTCCGGAATTGGAATGAATCACGTGTAAAAATTCCTGGCGTGTTGTTTCAGATAAAAATTTTCCATGATAGGAAGAAGTTATAGTACTGCTGTGTACATCCTTCACTCCCCTGGATTGAACGCACAGATGTTCCGCCTCAATAAATACAGCAACATCTTCTGTCTTTAAAATATTTTTCAATTCATTGGCAATTTGAATCGTCAATCGTTCCTGTACCTGTGGTCTTTTTAAAAAATATTCAACGAGCCTGTTGAGTTTTGATAAGCCAATAACTTTTCCGCTTGAAATGTATGCGACATGAGCCTTTCCAATGATTGGAACGAAATGATGTTCACAGGTAGATTGCACGGAGATATTTTTCTCGATCAACATTTGTTTGTACTGATATTTATTTTCAAACAAGGTGATTGCAGGAAAATTATCTGGATTCAATCCGCGAAAAGTTTCCTGTACAAACATTTTCGCGACCCTTTTAGGAGTTCCTTTCAGACTATCGTCATTCAAATCCAGACCCAGAGTATTCATTATATCCTTGAATTTCAGCGCAATGATCTCCATTTTCTCGTCATCCGAAAGACTAAAAGCGTCATTTCGAAGTGGCGTTTCGGTATTATTTGATGAATGGTCCTCCCCTAACAGCTCTTCGATTGCACTAAAGTCTTGATTGTCAATTAAGTGTGATTTTAGGCGCATAATTGTGTTTATTTATTGTGTAATTATATTAAACAGAATAATGTGATAAATGTTTTATTATGGCATTTTCGTTCAATTGTTTAAATAGTGTTTAATAATTTAATAAAAATATTAAACAAAAGTCTTGGATTTACCTGAATTGCAACATACATTTGTATTCAATTTAATACCGCAATTCCTAACCTATAATCTACAGACCATGAAATCAAACCAGCCATTTAAAGAACTTGTCTGTGATGAATCAAAACCCTTGCGCGCATTTGCAATGAAACTCACTCAGGATCATGAAGAGGCAAACGATTTGGTACAGGATACTTTGCTCAAAGCGATTGTGAATGAGGAAAAATTTTCAGAAGGAACTAATCTGAAGGGATGGTTATACACAATCATGAAAAATATTTTCATCAACAAATACCGCCGGGCGATGAAATCAAATATTTTTAATGATGATACAGATAATCAGTATTATATCAACTCATCAAATAACGCGAGCAGAAATGAGGGTGATAGCAACCTGGTGATGAAGGATGTCAATAATGCTCTTTCAGGATTATCAGAAAATCTGCGCACTCCCTTTTTATTGAGTTATACCGGGTACAAATACGAGGAAATTTCGCAGAAGCTCCAGATTCCACTGGGTACAGTAAAAGTCAGAATCCACAACGCAAGAAAAGAGTTAATGCAAAAGCTTGCCGTTTACAGAACCAAATAATCTCCATTTTAATTAAAAAGCGAGGGCCGGTTGAAAAACCGGTCCTTTTTTTTTGAACTCAGGCTTCAATTCTTCGCATCAAATACTCTCTGCTTGAAGCGCAATCCTTGTAAAATTTATACCTTTATGCCATGAAATTCGGCGTTGTAGTATTTCCAGGATCAAATTGCGATGAAGACATGGTATATGTCCTGCGCAGTATCATGCATCAGGAAGTTGTAAAGCTCTGGCATAAGGATCATGATTTGCAAAATTGTGATTGCATTATACTTCCCGGAGGATTTTCTTACGGCGACTATCTTCGCTCAGGAGCAATTGCGCGCTTTTCTCCAATCATGAAAGAGGTGATTGAATTCGCGAATAAAGGAGGAATAGTGATTGGTATCTGTAATGGATTTCAGATACTTTGTGAATCCGGATTATTACCCGGAGCATTGCTTCATAATAACCAACATCAGTTTATTTGCAAAAATATTTTCATTAAAGCGGAGCATCAGGATTCATTACTCACTTCACAGATTCCATCAAAAGCTGTCTTGAAAATTCCGATTGCTCATGGAGAAGGAAAGTACTATACTGATGCTACTACTTTAGCTTCCCTTGAGGAAAACGGACAAATTTTATTCCGTTACTGCGATGAAAATGGAAAAGTCATAGAAGCATCCAATCCTAATGGTTCACTTCAGGGTATCGCTGGAATATGCAATGCATCAAAAAATGTATTTGGTATGATGCCACATCCGGAAAGAGCTGCAGATGTGAATCTTGGCAACACTGATGGAAAAATAATTTTTGAATCGATTTTAAATTTGGTCAAAGCATAATTGAATTGAAATAAAAAAAACGGCGCCGGAAATTTCCGGCGCCGTTTTTTTTTCGGTATTATGGATTATTGTTTGATCATTCGGATTATCTTTTCATCGCCATCTGCTGTACGTAATTGAAGCAGATAAATTCCATCAGCAAAATCAGTCATGTTAAGGTCAACCTGGTTGTTACCTGATTGCGCCTGAACTTGCTGAATCATGAGCGGTCTTCCAGTCAGATCAGTTACAATCAGAGATACAGGAGCCATTTTATCTGAACTGAATGTGCAGCTAAATTTATCCGCAGAAGGATTCGGGAATAAGTTGAATTCTTCAGCACTCACTGAACCAGCAAGTCGACAATTGATGGAAACTGTAAGCGTCCTCGCGGTTGCAGATCCGCATGAGTTTGTAGCAACCACTCTCACACTTCCGGAGACGCTTCCCCAGTTTACAGTAATGGTTCCTGTACCCTGACCACTTACGATGCTTGCGCCGGTTGGTACAGTCCAATTGTAAGTAGCGCCACTTTGTGTTGCGCAACTATATGTCAGCCCGGTTTGTCCGGTACAAACAGATGTTGAGCCAGTGATAGATGATGGTCGTGCAGGTACTCCTGTTACTGTAAGACAACGTGCAATGCTGCTTCCGCATGCATTGTTGGCAGTGACACAAACGGATCCGGTTACAGGATTTCCAAATCGTACTATAACAGAGTTAGTACCTTGTCCTGATGTCACTGCAGCACCGGCAGGAACTGTCCAGGTATAAGAAGTAGCTCCATTCACGGCATTAATTGAATATGGAACAGCAGAGAGATTACATAAATTGTTTGCCTGACCGGTAATTCCGCCCGGAGTAGTTGGTACGGAACGGATAGTTGTTGATCTGTTTGCGCTGGTTCCACAAGAGTTGCTTGCATTCACACGGAGAGTTCCTGAAGTAAATACTGCTGGGAGTGTGAATTGAATAGTACGTGTACCCTGTCCACTGACAATCGTTGACCCTGAAGGAACGGTCCATGCATAAGAAGTTGCATTGGTAACCGCAGCGACAGAATATGTTTGTGTTGAACCAGCACAAGCACCAATCAGAGTACCGGAAATAGCACCCGGTGTTCCGGGAGTAGTTTGTGATGAAATTGATTTGCATGATGAAAGACTTGTACCACATGCATTGCTTGCAGTCACACAGATGCTGCCTGCTGATACAGTACTATTCAAGCTGAAAGTTATTGAGGTTGTTCCCTGTCCTGCTGTAATCGTATAACCTGTTGGTAATGTCCAGTTATAAGAAGTGGCTCCGACAACAGCAGCAATTGAAGCGGTATTCCCGACAGATGAACGACAGAAAAGTGTGCCTGAAGTAATGCTGCCGGGTGTTGGTGGCGCGGATGTACATCCACCACAAGTCTGAACAGTAATTGTTGTACTTGCTGAATTTGTACAGCCACCATTACTGTAAGTATAAGTGATTGTATAGGTACCAACTCCGATTGCAGGATTAAATGCATTTCCACTTACACTCGTACCACTGAATGTTCCGCCTGCAGGAGTACCACTCAGCGTAACCGGTCCGTCTGTATTACACACTGCGGCATATGTTCCTGCATTGACAGTTGGGAGAGCATTCACAGTAATTGTTGTTGTTGCAGCACTCACACAGCCATTTGCATTGGTATATGAATAACTGATGTTATAAGTTCCGACCCCGACTGCAGGGTTAAAAGTATTTCCGGAAACACCGGTACCGCTGAATGTGCCACCGGCTGGTGAACCGGACAAACTAACAGTCGCACTGTTTGTACAAACAGCACTGTAAGTTCCGGCATTCACAGCAGGAGCATCGTATACATCAATGGATGTTGTTGCCGAACTGGAACAGGTTCCATTATTGTAGGTATATGTAATCGTATACGTTCCGGCTCCAACAGAAGGATTGAATGTTGAACCACTCACACCCGTACCGCTGAAAACACCACCGGCAGGAGAACCAGTCAGAGAAACCAGTCCGCTATTAGAACATGTAGGAGAATAGGAGCCTGCATTCACAGTAGGTCCTGCATTGACAGTAATTGTTGTTGACGCTGAATTTGTACAACCACCGGATGAATAAACATAAGTGATGGTATAAGTTCCTGCACCAACAGCAGGGTTAAATGTATTTCCACTCACACCTGTACCACTAAATGTTCCACCGGCAGGAGTTCCGGATAATGTGATTGCTGAACTATTGGAACAAACAGGAGAATAACTTCCTGCACTTACAGTTGGTATCGGATTCACTGTGATCAAAGTTGTTGCAGAGGCAGAACATCCGTTCGCAGCGGAATAGGAATAAGTAATGTTATATGTTCCAGGACCAACAGCAGGATTAAACGAAGAACCACTTACGCCTGTTCCGCTGAAGGTACCACCTGACGGTGTTCCTGTAAGTGCTACAGCAGCAGCATTTGAACAAACAGCGGAATATGTACCGGCACTAACTGTTGGTGCGGCATTAACGGTAATGGAAGTCGATGCGCTGTTAGAACAACCATTTGCGTTTGTGTATGCGTAGCTGATTGAATAGGTGCCTGCTCCAACTGAAGGGTTAAAGGAAGAACCGCTAACTCCTGTACCGGAAAATACTCCGCCTGACGGAGTACCGGAAAGAGATACAGCAGCGGCATTTGAACAAACGGCACCGTAAGTTCCGGCACTAACTGAAGGCAGAGGATTTACTGTGATGGTTGTGCTTGCTGAGTTTGAACAACCGCCCGAGCTATAGGAATAATTTATAGAATACGTTCCTGTTCCAACTGACGGGTTGAATGTATTTCCGCTAACTCCGGTACCACTAAATGTTCCGCCTGCAGGCGATCCTGTGAGATTTACCAAAGCGCTGTTTGCACAAACAGCAGAATAAGTTCCTGCGTTTACTGTTGGCAAAGGATTCACAGTGATGGTTGTTGAATTGCTTCCTGAACAACCGCTTGCCAGGTCAGTATAGCTATAGTTGATCGTATATGTGCCGGCGCCTACAGCAGGATTAAATGAATTTCCACTCACACCTGTTCCGGAGAATGTTCCACCGGCAGGAGTACCTGCAAGAGCAACCGCGGCCGCATTTACACAAACCGGAGAATAAGATCCAGCACTAACCGTGAGTCCTCCCCCGATAGTAACTGCGGTTGCCGGTGAAGTTGCCGGTCCGCAATTGGGTGTTGGATTCGTAGTTGCAGGAAAATTAATTGTCCAGCTGTTGATTGTTCCTACATCTACACCAGCACGATCATAAACACGGAGGTTCCATGTTCCATTTGGATTCATGGTTCCATTACCGATTGAAGCAAAGGATGTTTTTGTGGAGTTAGTGCAGGAAGTTATCGCGGAGGCCCAGGGTTTGAATGTTCCTGTAAATGGAGCAGTCCCTGTAGCAATGGTGTTTACTCCGGCATCAGAAAATACAGTATTTGTAAAATTGTCCCCGGCGCCGCCTGCTTGATTACTTAAACCAAGAACATCACCATTTGGAGCTTCAAGCATCAACACCAGATCACCATCATAGGTATGTGTAACATTGATGCTAATTGTAATTCCTGAAGTTGGAAATGTCGTAGGCAATCCGCTTACAACGATGCCACTGACAGCAGGTGCAGTGCACGTGTTATCCGGAATGGATACTACAGAAGATGTACTGTTGCTTTGCGGAGCTGTTGTTGTTGCAGAAAGTGTGAATGAATAATTTCCGTTTTGAGTTGCTGAATACGTCGCGGCGTTCGCACCACCAATGGGTGCACCGTTTAGATTCCATTGAATGCCGTAACCGGCAGTGTTGTTTGCGCTAAGCAAGACATTGCTGCAACCGGAAGCGGAGCCGGAAGGAGAAACGGCAGGGGTGAGCTGAATAACATTTACAGAAACCGCGTTGGAAGTAAAGGTAGCCGCGCCGCAACCGCCTGTAGTTGTTACAGTATATGTACCGGCCTGATTAGCGGTGTAAGAGGGTGAAGTAGCACCTCCAATCGGAGAGCTGTTTCTGTTCCATTGATAAGTTGAACCAGCGGAAGCACTTGCTGTCAAACTCACAGAACTACCACTGCAAATCGTTGTTGAGCCTGCGGCGGTCACCGTAGCAGGTCCACCGGTACCGGCAGTACCGATACCAACAGCATACCATGCATTCGTAGTTGCTATAACTTCAGCTGAACAAGCACCATACAGATCTGTAGCCGCCTGAATGGAATATGTTCTGGCATCCGAGTAAACTGAAGAAGAAGTGAGATAAACCGTTAGAGTACGAAAGGCAATGGCGGCCGCTTTAGAAATTCCAATACCGGTTACTGAAAATGTATTGCCAATATCATTGGTTCCACTGCCACCAATTGAAAGAAGATAAAACCAGTAATTCTGCACCCCACTGTTTGTGTGAACGCCACCATTGTCAGCTGTACCTGTATACCAGCTTGTACCAAGATAAGTATCAGGTTGGCCATAAGCATTAGGATTGCTATGAGAACGAAATGCCGCGCCAATATCTTCGCCAATCAGCCAGTCTGCACGAGTCGGATCTGCATACCACTCAACCGCTGTTCCAAAACAATCACTAAAGGATTCATTCAGTGCGCCGGATTCATAAGAATATGTAAGGTTAGCAGTATAACTTGTTAAACCATGCGTGATTTCATGACCACCGATATCGAGTGAAGTAAGTGGAGTGTATGTTGCATTTCCATCTCCATAAGTCATTCGCGTACCATCCCAGAAAGCATTTACATAATTGGTGCTATAATGTATGTAACTCAAAAGTTTAAATCCTGCATTGTTAATACTATTTCGGCCATATGTGGTGTAGTAATAATCATATGTCTTTTCAGTTGCTAAATGTGCATCTGTGGCGTATTGGTCCTTGTTAGCATTAACATTGTTCCAGGTTGTTGTAGCATTTGTAAAATCAATTGCATTGGCATAGTTGGTACCACGTTGCATATCGTATGTTTCCATGCCCAAGCCAGCTCCACGTCCGGCTTCACGTAAACGATAACTGCCATTGAAACTGTCTGTCATGATAGTTTGTGTTCCTGCATAGCCTGTAATTGCTGTTGCGCTTGTATTTACTTCCTGGATACGATCTTGCATGTCAACAATTTCTCCAGTCACAGCATCCACAAAAACATATGAACGGCTCATCGGTTCAGACGCATAAATATCAAACCGGTAAGCCAGGTGATAATTTCTTGTTTCCGGTTTCCGAGAATCGTATGCATAACAAAGTTGCCCCTTCGGAAAAAAACTTGCAGAAGGGTCATTTTGTTCTTTCTTCAACCACGCTTCTTCGTCTGCTGATTGCCATTTGTATTTTGTGGCTCCGATTTTTGATAGAGCTTTTGAAAGAGCATCAGGCTCTCCCAATATGGCAGTGGTCGCAACTTTAAGATTTGGAAACAACACCCCGTTCATTGACTGGATCTTTCCGTTTTTAGCGTGTACCAGCCACATGGTTCCTTCGATAGGAAGGCCATTTAAGGTTTGTTGGTAACGGGAATGCACAAAGCCAATTTGGTCGTTGTCCCTGGACAAAAGTGTTAAACCGAAATCAGGGCTCATTCCAAAATTCAAACGCAACCATAAATCAGGGTCGCCTGCTTCTGGCAAGGCATTTTCGCTGAAATTAATAAATGTAGGAACAGTAGAATTTTCTGAAAGAATAATTTCACTGGCACCTTTTACAATTGCATTTGCCTGAATTCCTGATAAACGGGTTTCGGCATAAAGACTCATTCCTGTGAAGTTCATCAATGCGATGAGGACTCCAGCGTAGATTTTTTTCATGAGATAGTTTTGGTTGATTGACAGAAGTTGTTGAGGAAAGGAAAGCAAATTCAGAAAAATTTTAACACATTTTACCTGGCAATGAAAGCCCCTCTTAACAAGTCAATAAAATTCATTTTATCTCCAGAAAATATGACAATAAAAGGAGTGAAATATTAAAAATTTCCGGAAAATGGCTTCTGGCAAGGATTTCGGAAGGTATTATAATTAAAAAGCCCGGAGGATTTCCCCGGGCTTTTGTCGTACATCTTATAGATTTAGTTTTTCAGAATGTATTTTAAAACCGATCTGCCCGAATCTTCAAGTCGTAGGAAGTAGACCCCGGAAGGAAGACCAGAGAGATCAAAAACCTTTTCAGTTCCGGTCACGATGTTCTGAATGGTTCCTGTGAAAACCAATTGTCCTGTTGAATTCAACAAAGAATATTTCACCAGGTTCGATGTCTCAGAAAATCGAATCGAAATATTTCCGGTTGTCGGATTCGGATAAATCAATACCGGAGAAAGAGAGGATGGATCTTCAATACCAACTGTCACATCCACATAAATACAATCCGATGCGGTGCAATTGGTAGCTGCGGTAACAGTTACACAATAACTTCCTGAACTTGTTACAGTGATTGACGGTGTTGTTTCCGTAGTGGACCATGAATATGTTGTGAATCCTGATCCTGCATTTAGAATTGTTGAATTAAAGACATGTATTGTGTCGGGACCGAGAGATACGGTCGGAGGCGCGTTGATGATCGCCTGGACAGGAATAAAATTACTCGGACAAACTCCATTCGTAGCCTGAGCATAGTAGGTTGTTGTTGTAGTCAGGAATGGTGTGGTAAAGGTAGTGCCTGTGCCCAGTTGTGTACCCCCACTGGCACTTGCATACCAAATAATTGTTGCGGAAGAAGATGCCCCAAGTGTCACGGATCCGGCACTGCATCTTGATGCAGAGCTTACAATTGGATCTGGTGTTGTTGTGCCAACTGTGGCAATTGCCGGAACCCTGTTACTGGAGCAGGTTCCGTCGGTTGCTTCTGCATAATAGGTCGTTGTACTTGTTATACTAGGTGTCGTAAATGTTGATCCAGATCCAATCAATGTACCTCCTGATGCAACATCATACCAGTTTACAGTGTTTGCTGAGCTTGCACTGAGTTGCACTGTTCCTGAACCGCAACGAGATCCGGGAGTTGTTACCGGATCTGCAGGTCTTTGAAGAATGGTTGCCGTAGCAGCAACCCTGGTGCTGCCACAGGATCCATTGTTTGCTTCAGCATAGTATGTAGTCGTATTGGAAATGGAAGGTGTTGTGAATGAATTTCCGGCCCCTACCTGAGTCCCGCCTGTTGGGGCATCAAACCAAAGAACCGGATCCGAAGCTGTAGCACTAAGGTTCACAGTACCGTTTCCGCAACGTTGGCCGGAAGTTGTAACAGGATTATTTGGAATGGCATTCACTGTAGCAGTAACCGCAACTCTTGAGCTCGGACAAGTACCTCCGGCCTGAGCGTAATAAGTCGTCGTATTGCTGATACTTGGTGTAGTATAAGTGGCGCCCGTTCCAAGTAATGTTCCTCCTGATGCTGCATTGTACCAGAAAATACTATCGGGAGATGTAGCAGAGAGTGAAACTGTTCCCGTACCGCAACGAGATCCGCTGGTTACGCCCGGAGCAGCAGAATAAGGGATAATTGTAACTGATGACGTCATTGAATTGTTTGCAGGATACACGTCATTTGTAACATTCGCTGTGCAGGAAAAATTCAACACACCACCTGCACTGGTATTAATCGTTGATGAGAAAACAAGTGTATCGTAATCTCCAGGATAAATGGCGCCTAAATAAGTCTGATTGAGTGTTTGTGTGAGAGCACCGGTTATTTGTACAGTAACAGATGGATTGTTGACGGTGTCATTTCCGAAATTTCTGACAATCACACTCACAGGGGTGTTGGTACCTCCACAGGAACCTGTAGGCGGAGATATGACTCCATAAATTGTTGTATACGTAAGGTAGTTTCCGAGATTTCCGCTGCTGTTTAATTTTACTACGTAAGCGTCTTCTCCATTAAAAGCAAAACTACTGCTATATCCGGCCATAATATAACCTCCGTCGGAAGTTTGCATTCCACTGTACCCGTGATCATGATTGACACCACCGAGAGTTCTTGACCATGTGGAGTCTCCGGCGGATGTTACTTTCATGAGCCACATATTCGGTTCCAGAGGACCGGAGCTTCTACTGGTTCCGCTCGCGATGTATCCTCCATCAGTTGTTGCTTCTACTCTATGGAAATCATCCTGGTCGCTGCCACCATAAATTTTCGCCCAGATTTGCGTACCACCGGTATCTGTTTTCACCAGATATCCATCATTCCCTCCCAGTCCACTTACATCGTCTGTACCGCCAGCCAGAATAAATGTTCCATCATTGTTTCGCACGATATGCTCAATATTATCCGTACCAGCAGTTCCCCATCTGTTTGTCCAGATACTGACACCTGACGAATTTGTCCTTACTAAATAAAGATCCAGACCGGTTCCTCCATTTGTACTTTGGCCGCCAATGATAAATCCGCCGTCAGGAAGTTCACGAATTGAATTTGCATCGTCGTAACCTGAAGCTCCATATCGTTTTGTCCACAAGGTATCCCCGGAAGAATTTGTCCGGATGATAAACGCATCATAATACTGGGCAGGTGCGGAGGTTGTATACCCGGTAATGGCGTAACCGCCATCTGAAGTCTGAATGATATCCTGTGCCCTGTCTCTTCCAATTCCTCCCCAGGTTTTTGTCCAGGTAATATTTCCGCTGGCATCCGTTTTTACCCAGTAAGCATCATCTGAACCGCTTCCGAAACTGGTAGAATATCCGCAGAAGGCATACCCACCATCAGCTGTATTGATGACTTTGTAAAATAAATCCTTCCGGCTGGAGGTTCCGTTGATTCGTTTTGTCCAGAGCGTATCACCACTGGTATTCATCCTGACAACATAGGCATCCGTATCGTTTACTGTAGAATCAGAGGTATACCCCGCCAGAATGTATCCACCTGCCGTAGCTTCTGCTACAGAGCGAAACACATCTGTACTTTTTTTGGAGAATAATTTCTCCCAGGAAATTTGAGCTGAGGATTGCACTGAAATAAACAATGCAATACATGTTATTGAAAGAAGCGGGAGTAGTTTTTTCATGAATAGTATTTATATAAATAAAACAAACCAATGAACCCGAACGAATCAGATTCATTGGCTTGGAATGAATTGTTATTATTCTAAAATAATCTGGCGTGTAACACTACCGGAGGCAGTATTTAGCCGGAGATAATATATTCCCTTAGCAGAAGAAGACAGGTCAACAGATTTGCGGTAATTCATGGAACTGTCATGACGATCGGAAAAGATAATCTTACCGAGAAGATCCGTAATTCGGATTTCGAATTGTCCACCAGGGTTATCGGCACGGATTTCAAATTTTCCATTGCTCGGATTGGGATATGCGAGCAGGGAAATATTTCCGGATATCGCATTCACACCGGTAATAACATTCACATAAATTGAATCTGATCCCTGACATGAGTGAGCATCTGTTACCACAACAGAATACGTACCGGTAGTCGATACATTAATGGTCTGTGTTGTCGCAGTAGTATTCCAGAGATATGCTGAGTAACCGGAACCGGCATCCAGTGTAATTGTTTGCCCGCTGATGATGTTCAATGTATCCGGTCCGATATTGATGGAAGGAATCGTCCAGATATTAGCGGTGACAGGAATTCTGTTACTTGAACAAGTACCATTATTTGCTTCTACATAATAGGTTGTTGTGGTACTGAAAGTTGATTGGTAGGAATTGCCCGTTGTGACAATGCTTCCACCAATAGAAGCATCATACCATGTCAAAGGATCTGATGCACTTGCCTGAAGTGTAAGCTGAGCCGGACCGCAATTGGAGGCATCGGTCACAACAGGATCAGCAGGCATGGTGTTGATCACAGCGTTAACAGCAATTGCATTGCTTTCACAGCCGGTAACTCCTGCGACCGCATAATAAATAGTTGATGTACTGATCGAAGGCGTAGTGAATGTCAACCCCGTACCCAGTAAATTTCCATTTGGCGCGTCATACCATGAAACAGGATCGGATGACGAAGCAGAAAGATCAACAGTACCGGTTCCACAGCGAGAACCATCCGTTACTGTCGGATCAGCAGCCTGGGAAGAAATGATTGCATCTACCGGAACGCGCGTACTCGGACAAGATGTTCCGGCTTCCGCATAATAAGTTGTTGTTGTAGAAATCACAGGAGTTGTAAAAGTGGAGCCAGTTCCAAGAAGAGTGCCGCCCGTTGGTGCATCGTACCATGAAATCGGATCTGAAGAAGAAGCTCCAAGTGTCACTGCACCTGGCCCGCAATTTGTTCCAGAAGTTACAGTAGGTGGAGCAGTGACCAATATTTCAGCAACAACCGGAACTCTAGCGCTGTTACATCCACCATTGGTAGATTGGGCGTAATAAGTTGTAGTGGCGGAGAGAGTCGGTGTTGTGAAATTGATTCCGGAAGCAACCTGTGTTCCACCGGAAGCAGCGTCCCACCATGAAACAGGATCAATTGCTGAAGCACTCAGAACGACTGAACCTGGTCCGCAACGTGATGCATCCACACCTGTAGGTGTACCCACTGTAGTGATGTTGGCAGTTACTGCGACACGAGGACTCGGACAAGCACTTACAGCTTCCGCGTAATACGTAGTTGGCTGAGATAAAATTGGGGTTACAAAATTGTAAGTGGTTGCCAAAATGGTTCCACCCGTTGGGACAGCATACCAGGCAACCGGATCGGAAGAACTTGCAGAAAGTGTCACGGAAGCAGGTCCGCAGGCATTTACATCAGAAGCAGTAGGAGAGGTCGCACTGTTGATAATGGCTTGTACCGGAGTGGCCGCACTAGGGCATGTCGATCCGGCAATAGCATAATAAGTCGTGGTTGAGTTTAGAAAGGGTGTTGTATAGGATGAACCGTTGGCAAGCAACAATCCTCCACTTGCAGCATCATACCAGGAAATCGGATCGGAAGCCGTGGCAGTTAAATTAACGGTTCCTGGTCCGCATCGTGTTACATCGGTTGCTGTAGGTGCCGTTGAAGTAGTATTCACAATTGCCTGAACAGGAATTCTACCGGAACAAGCACCAACCTGCAGATAATAAGTTGTTGATGTATTAAGTGAGGGAGTTGTGTATGAATTCCCTGTGCCAAGTAATGTTCCTCCTGAAGGAGCATCATACCATTCAAGACTCTGGGATGAGTTGGCGGTAAGTGTCACAGTTCCGTTTCCACAACGGGTTTGATCAAATGCAGTTGTATTTCCGGTTCCAATTGTCGCGTCAACAGGCACACGGTTTGTTCCACAATTTTCATACGGAACAAATACATACCAGTCATAGAAATAGTAATAGAAATTCGGTCCACCGCTTGAGCCATAAATTTCAAGAGTTCTTGAAACGCTGTAAGGATAAGCTACTCCGGTATTGTTTCTGAACAATGCACCACTACCAGAGCCGAGTCCAAGTTGAAAATCGTTTCCGGGAGGAATGTCAAAGTCGAGATATACACGGCTTTCACCAACCGGGATATTTACAGTTTTAGATTGCAATACTGTTCCGCCGGAATTTCTGAATTCAATTGTTCTGTTGCCGGCAGATGTTGCATAAACTTTTACGGAGATGAGCCTGAAGTTTACACGGGAATCAAATTTCAAATAACCATTCGAAGAAGTGCCACCTCCGCCAATTGTATTGTCTGACGGGGTTACACGACTGCCTTTTCCTTTAAATGCCTCAACATAATAGGTGGTAGTGGAACTGAGTGTGGGTGTTGTATAAGAAGATCCTGTTGAAACCAGATTACCGCCTGTGGATGCAGTATACCAGAATAATGAATCAGCGGAACTGGCAGGTGTTGCACTTAGTTCAACTGTACCTGAGGAACAGCTTAACCCGGAGACCGTTGTTGGGTCTCCTGTGTGTGGAAGAACTGTAACCTCAAGATAACTGGTATCATTTGTATATGAAATATCATTCGTACGGTGAATGATGTATGCGGTGAGGTTGTAGGTACCCGCTGCTGCAAAATTATAGGTTTGATCAAAGGTTAATTGTGTGCTTGTACCCGGCAAGAGTGAAGTGGTGAGTGTATCCTGGAGAGTGGTGATGGTTGTTCCATCGTTGATTTTTACCACTATCGGAATATTCGTTTCATTGGTAGCGCCATAATTCGTCAGGAGCATACTGATTCCAACATTGTTGCTACGACAGACCTTATCAAGAGGTGCAATGAAATTATCGATAGCTACATCCTTTGAAACTCCCCCTGCCGGCCCGAGTTTCACCAAAGAAAAGTTCTGCCGGTTACTTGCGTTACGGAAATACCCGAATTCAGCATATCCGCCGTCTGATGTTTCGATTCCACGATAAGCATGGTCGTGATAAGCACTTCCATAACTGTAATTTGTCCATTCAACATTTCCGTTTACATCTGTTTTAATGAGATAGTAATTTGGATTGATGAGATTGAAACTCCGGGTGATGCCGGCCATTACATATCCACCATCCGAAGTATTTTCGATAGTTTTTCCACCATCCTTTTTAGTTCCACCATAAACTGCAGTCCATAATGTGTCACCGTTTGTATCTGTACGGATCAGCCAGATATCTGTGTCTCCAAGTCCGTTGGCCAGACTATCAGCGTCACCAACCAACAAG
>CAYMMN010000027.1:0-17442 GCA_964391495.1 uncultured Flavobacteriales bacterium
GTAATTTTGAATTACATCTCTTCACTCTTCACCCTTTACCATTTACTCTTCACTCTTAATGAACTTCCGTTACCTTGTATTCGTCAGCGAGTTTGCGTTGAATATCACCGGGAACAGGAGCATATTCAGCGAAATGTCCGGTATAACTTCCGCGTCCTTGTGTAATGGACCTCAGGGAAGTAGAATATTTGTCAAGTTCGGATAATGGAGTGCGTGCTTTGATCACCTGGTATTTGCCTTTGGAATCCATGCCCATAATAATAGATCGACGGGTTTGAAGATCCGTTACAACATCGCCCATGAGTTCTTCAGGTACCAGTATTTCCACATCATATATAGGTTCAAGAATTTTAGGATCGGCCTGATGGAATGCCTCTTTGAAAGCCATCATTCCGGCGATCTTAAATGAAATGTCATTGGAATCAACAGGATGCATTTTTCCATCATAGACAATCACCCGGATATCGCGTACATAGGAGCCGGTAAGTGGACCTTCATGCATTTTTTCCATCACACCCTTTTGGATTGAAGGAATAAAACGCTGGTCGATAACTCCACCCACTATGCAATTGTAGAAAACCAGTTTACCACCCCATGGAAGTTCGATGATTTCCTTTTCACGA
Source organism: uncultured Flavobacteriales bacterium (assembly GCA_964391495.1). Taxonomy (GTDB): domain Bacteria; phylum Bacteroidota; class Bacteroidia; order AKYH767-A; family 2013-40CM-41-45; genus JADKJP01. The sequence continues at coordinate 624 of CAYMMN010000027.1, forward strand.
ACATGGTGCTCTGTTGGCTCAGGCATTCCATCGTGGAAAGGTTCTATTTTCATATACACCTCTCCAAATTGTCCGGCACCACCACTTTGTTTTTTGTGACGGTAGGATGCCATGGCGTGTTTCTGGATGGTCTCACGATATGGGATTCTTGGTTTACCGAATTCAACTTCGAGATGATATATTTTTTCAATTCTCCATTTCACCACATTCAAATGCAATTCTCCTTGTCCACCTAAAATGACCTGACGCAATTCACGGGAATATTCGATTGTCACTGTTGGATCTTCCTGATGGATTTCCGCAAGTACACCTCCGAGTTTTTCGTCGTCGGTTTTATTTTTTGCAAGAATAGAAACACGCAAACGAGGTTCAGGGAAATGAATCGGATCAATGGTGATATTCTTTCCCGCCGCGCACAAAGTATGATTGGTGAACGTGTCTTTTAATTTCAACGTGGTTCCGATATCTCCGGCTGTCAGTTTGGTAATCGGATTTCTGTTTTTACCATCCATGATGAACAACTGGTTCAGTCTTTCGGAATGACCGGTGTTTACATTGACCAGATCCATTCCGGTGCTTACTTCACCGGACATTACCTTGAAGAAGGATAGTTTTCCCAGATGTGGTTCGATTAAAGTTTTGAAAACAAAAATTACAGGAGGTCCTTTCGGATCACAGGGAAGGTCTTTTCCATCTTCAGTTTTTTCAGGGAAAAGTTCTGTTGCCGATGGAGCGACATTGTCAATGAATCCCATCAAACGACCGCTTCCCATATCTTTCTTCGCGCTCAGGCAGAATACAGGATATACATCGTGGTGTAACATTCCCATTTTCAAACCTTGTTTCAATTGATCCTCATCAAGTGTTCCTTTTTCAAAAAACAATTCCATGAGTTTCTCATCGTTCTCCGCTGCTTTTTCAACCAGCACATTGTGTAATCGGTTAGCTTTTTCTATTTCCTCCGCGGGGATATCCAGCTTTTGTGGTTTGCCACCAGTCGGCGGAAATTTATACATCTTCATCGTTAAGAGATCGATGATTGAATCAAAACTATCACCCTGAGTCAGGGGATACTGCATCACAGTAATCGCGTTACCGAAGCGTGCGCGAGCCTGTTCAAGGGTCAGATCGAAATCGGCTTTTGCATGATCAACGTGGTTCACTGCAAAGAGAATTGGTTTCTGAAACTTTTCTACATAATTCCAGATTAGTTCGGTTCCAACTTCAACTCCATTCTCCGCGTTCAACATCATCACAGCGGTATCCGCCACGCGCAGAGCGCTGATTACTTCACCAATGAAATCATCAAGTCCGGGAGTGTCAATGATGTTGATTTTATAATCTTTCCACTCCGTATGCATGGTAGTCGCATACACTGAACTGTTGCGTTCGTGTTCTACTTCGTGGTAATCCGAGACCGTATTCTTTTCTTCGACGGTACCACGACGATTGATGAGTCCGGCTTCGAAGAGCATGGCTTCCGCGAGGGTGGTCTTGCCGGATTTCGAAGCCCCGACCAGGACTACATTTTTAATGTGCTTATCATCATAAACTTTCATATGCGTATGTTTTAATGTTAGAAATTATAAATGCAATAAGATATGAATACAGAAGAATGGCGATCTGTGAAATATCCGAAAATGAAAATGTGCAATGAAAAAACAGAATAAATTAATCGCCGTAAGGAATTGCTTTTTACTTATTCAGCAAAGGTGGTTCAGCGCCTGGGCTCATAAAAAAGGGATTACCAGTTATTGAATAGCTAAATTTAATGGTTTTCTTCAATAAGACACAAAGATTTTTATCATAAAAAAAATGTTAAATCGATGATTTTTCCGGGTAGGTAATTTTTAATTGAATCTTATATTCCTCCCTCTTTTTCGTTGGACACAGGTCTGGAAGCCGCATCCGGAGCGGTTTTCCGGAATTCTTATTGCTTTTAAGGACATGCTTAACTCAGAAATAATGAAGGCTGAGGGGAAGGAATCCAACAAATATCACTTACTTCTGTCAATAGGATCGTAAATTTGCCTTCCTGAATAATAAACCTCGGATGTCAGACACAACCCAAACCCCCGCCGCACCCAACGTCATACTTGCCATTGGTGCCATGAAGTGTCCGGCTTGCCGGAAAGGAGAAATTTTTAAAAACACAAATCCATACCACCTGAGCCAGATGGGGGATATGCATGAAAAGTGTTCTGTTTGCGGAGAAAGTTTCAGACATGAACCCGGTTTTTATTTTGGAGCGGCTTATGTGAGTTATGGATTGATGGTGGCATTTCTGGTAGGCATTGGTCTACTTTATTATTTCGTATTCCATGAAATTGGCGATCACATGATTCGACTACTTAGTATAGGAGCTATAGCTGCCGTGTTCATTGCCCCTGTAATTTTCCGTTATTCACGTATTATCTATCTTTATATCATCGTTCGTTACAAGGGGAAGAAAGCTATTAAATAGAATGTGAAGATTATTTCACATTCCTGAAACTCCAGGAATGAAATTCATTCTGAGCAATAAAATTTTCCGTTCAAATGTCGAAGAAGAAAAAAACAGACGCAAATCTTGTTGCTTTACGATTGCAACGGAAGTTGGCGATGCAACAAGGCTTTTACGACGGGCGGTTCAAAGAAAAGACGGTGAAGGACAAAAAAAAGGAAGCCAGGCGCCGATGGGCGAGAGATCATTCGAACCGGGAAGAATAAAAGTAAATCAGAAATGGTAACCAAAACCCGCCTGTGCAAAACGGGGAGCCATATCAATATATCCGGGTGTGTAAGCTGAGGATTCGTCGGTTTTGATATTGATCCAGTGACTTCTGTCGTAATGCCACATCAGGCTGGCACTCACACCAAATACCCATCCGGATTCACCAATGCGCCAGTTTAAGCCGAAATAAATTCCTGCCGCTTTTGCTATTCCTCCCTTTATTTCACTGATCCCTATACTGTCTCTTGCCATATCAGTAACGGCTACATCCTCTGATCGCATTACCAACAATGTTACTCCAAGCACGGCTTCATTCTGGCTGTGATAAGGCATCTGAAATAAAGTGTATGGATCGGTACCATTAAAGGAAAGCATCAGAGTGGCTCTCAACATCTGAGTAGGAGTGATCCCTAAACGAAATTTTGTGTTTTCGGATTTGGCATTCAATTCCGATTCCATATAGCTACCGGCCAATTGTAATCCCAATACTGCACCTCTCATTCTGATCGCGTCGAAATTTACAGCGACCTCCGGCATTGCTGAATAATATGGTTTGGCAAACCATCCACCATTCCCGAAAATATTATCCTTCAGCCACATTTGTGCTTCGTAATCCGGGTTATTTGCAAGAACGCCATACTTGGCGGTCCATGTCCAGCGGGTCCGTTCTCTCCAGGTTACTTGCGCCATGGACTGGTATGACAGCAGGCTGAACAAGCCAAATAAAAGGAAGATCCGCACTTTGGAAATGTTTTTTTGGAAAATATTGGTTGAAGGTCGCAGGATTGCCGTCATTCGATTCTTGAGATTCTTTGGAGGGCCAAATGTACCTAAAAATTAAATCGCACGAGCTCCCGGAAACCAATTCTGTATTGAGTTTTTCACAACTTAGGTTTCTTGTTTTTATAGAGAAAAAAGGTGTTAAAAACCTATCGATGAATGGCAATAAAAAAGCGGCCCACCCCTGAGCCGCTTTTGCCGTTGAAAATATGATGTACTGTTTTTTATCTTATCGCAAGACCGAGAATCCAGGAGAAGGCAACTGCCGCGATGAAGAATTTAAGAAGTGATTCTTTGCTGAGCATGATTTAGGATTTTGAATTCTTATTACGGGAACTGTAAGGATTGGTTACAAATTTACTCGGATGCAAGATCTTAGCCGCTCCCTTTTGACCAAGCTTACAAGAAGCAATCTAGGTTTTTTAATTCATTTTGCAAATATTATTGTGTTTCCTGTTTCAATGTAGCCTAGGAAATTGGATTTAATCTGGAGGAAAGAAACAATTTTGGCAAAGTCCAGCAGGAGAATTTTTCAATATTTTTTCTGTAACCCGCAGTTTTCACCACAAAATGTGATATTCCGTAGCGTAGAATTTGGCTTGTCAATCCATAAAAAATACCGTAATTTGAAGAAGCAATCCTTAGAGGGGACCTGCATGTTTTACAAGGGCATGATAAGAAGATCTTCCCGACAGATCGTGAGGATTTTAACAGTTCAGTTTAAATTCAGACACCAAAATCAAGTATGATTAGTTACGACCAGTTCAAGCAACGTCTCGCGACCATTCGTCGTGCGGAGACAAAAGGAGGCGGAGGCAGTTACAGGAACATCCGGATTTCTGGAGAATATATGTTGCTTGACAGGGAAAGCTCAGGCAACCAGGAAAGAATCAGTCTTCGTGAGTTGTATGAACTCTACAGGCAGAATGAAGCTATTGACACTAAAATCGCCGGGAAATTTATTTCCGGTCGCGTATTTTCTCCTGCTGTTGCAGTATTAATTTCAGCCGGATTATTTGATGCGAAAGGGAAAAAAATAGAGAAAATTGAAAAAGTGGAAACTACGGCAACTGTGCCTCCTCCACCAATGCCGGTACGTGATGATGATGAATTGGAAGACAGCAACGATGAGGGGCGCTTTTTCCAGGCATTGCGACAGGTGATTGGCAAAGAAGAATTATATGCTAAATCACTGGGCAAGCATTTGCAAGCGGGCTTCCTCACACTTCCGCGACAAATTGAATTCGCAGACCTCACTCCCGCATTGAATGAAATGATGAAACAGATCAATGCTGTGTTGATGAAAGATGGAGATGCAGGCAAGGGTACGCTTGTTGCAAGACTGGATGGATTTGTTTATAAACATCCTGTGTTGGGTACACGCATCGTTGAATTTGACGAGGAACAACATTTCACTCCTGCAAGAAAAGAAACATTGAAATTACTGCAAGGTCACGTGCAATCTGTTTACATCAAAGACTATCTTGAACTTTGCGATAACCTGGATTATTTCAACCAGTCTGTACTTCCAAAACATCGTGTTCGTCTGACTCTCGAGCAAATGCCAGAATCATTTGCCGCATTTCAAAAGCTGTTGGTGGATGAAGGCGTTAAGGAAATGGGCTTTGTTGCCCGTAAGGCCGGCTTTTTATTTTTAGGAGGAAGGGTTGCTCAGCGCGCCTATTATGATACACTTCGTGACATCGCGCATTTGCTTCCAAACAATCGACGTTTGCTTGAGCCTATCCGTATTTCTAAATATGAAATTGAAAAGATCACAGGAAAAAAGATGGAATCTTCCTCTATCAATATCCTTGCAGATGCGATTCGGAAGGTGCTTGAGGAAAAATACGCGTTCGTAGAGCAACCAGAATTTTAAGCGAATCGCACCAGCATGCTTTTGCCGATGCCTGAAATTATACCGCTGAAATTATCCGACCTCTCCCGAAAGGTCTCACAGGCAATAAAGCAAAATTTTGGTGAAGAATTTTTTTGGGTAGTTGCAGAGATTTCAGGACACAAGTTTTATCCCAATCAGGATCGTCATTATTTCGAATTTGTCGAAAAGCTTGAAGGTTCTTCCATTGAAACAGCCAAACTGAAAGGAATCGCATGGACCCAGGGTGCTCAGGCGATCCGGCTTTTTGAAACGGAAACCGGGCAGACATTCACTAATGGACTGCAAATTCTTGCCAAGGTAAAACTGGATTATCATATCATCTTCGGCTTGCAGCTGATTTTGCATGACATCGATCCGTCTTTTACACTTGGCAATCTTGAAAAGCAAAGAAGACAAACGCTACTCCGGCTTGTTCAGGAAAATCCGGATTTTATTCGCCTCGAAGATGGAGAATACCTTACTCTTAACAAAGAACTTTCACTTCATTCAGCGATACAACACATCGCGCTGATAGCATCTCCAAATTCTGAAGGTTACACAGATTTCATTCATACACTCAGGAACAATCAGCATGGCTACACATTTGATGTAGATAATTTTTACAGCTCGGTTCAGGGTGCCGAAGCGGAGCGAGAGTTAATACAAACACTGGTTTCTATTTTTAATACACAGAAAGCATATGATGCGGTTGTAATGATACGAGGTGGAGGCGCAAAAACGGATTTTCTTGTTTTTGATACATACAATCTTAGCAGAGCTGTAGCTAAATTTCCTATCCCTGTGATTACCGGTCTCGGACATCATAAAGACGTGAGCATTGTTGACCTCATGGCGCATACCAATACAAAAACCCCTACAAAATCTGCAGAATTTATTATCTCCCACAATCGAAGGTTTGAAGAAGAAATTTTGGATTTCAGACAAAGAATCATTTTTAAGTCTCAGCAATTGATAGCATCCCGTCAGCAAACAGTGAGCGCGTTGAATTCTAAACTAAGCGATCGGGCAAAACATCTTCTCACGATACACAAAGAGCAATTGCATTTGTACAGGCAAACAGTTGTAGACGAAACAAAAAATATTTTGTATTCAAAACACAGAGATCTGGATCATGAACTGAATCGCTTTAGTACCCAACCCAGGATGATTACTTCCAACTGTAAAAACGACCTTGTACATTTGAGTGATCGCTTGCAAAGTTTTACGAGTAGATTTTTAGAACAGCAGGCAAATGAAATGGAACACTATGTTTCAATGATCCGCATTTTAAGTCCATCCAGTATCTTGCAACGTGGATTTGCTATTATCAAATCTGAAGGCAGGATTGTGAAAGATGCAAGCACAATTCAGCAAGGAAGCGAAATAACAGTGACAATGGCGGACGCTGAAATGCTTTCCACAGTAACTAAAAAATTAAAACCGAATGGAGACCCCTTTAACATATGAGTCGGCATACAGCGAACTCAAAAAAATTGCTTTAGAAATAGAAGAAGAATCAGTGAGTGTGGATGCATTAGCGGAAAAAGTCAAGCGCGCCTCAGAACTTATTCAATTCTGTCAGTCAAGATTGCGGGCTACGGAACAAGAGGTGAACAAAATTTTGAAACAAATGGAAATGAAAAAAGGAACCGGAGAGTAAATCAAAAGCCGGGAGGAACAAATTGAACCGGATTTTTTGCCGACAAAATTAAAGTGTTCACCTATTTTTTTTGATTCCGGGATGGATATCATTTGGATCATGCAAATTCTGTGTAATTTGTACCATCCTTATTAAAGAAGAAACAACTAATACTGCGATTCAATGAACAATTCGGGGGGGTCAGAATTTGTACGTACAGTTATCGGTATAGCCATTTTTTTACTGGTGCTGTTCAATGTACTGGTTTTGCTGGGATAAACTATCCGCAACAACCAATAAATATCAAGGTCTGAATTCTTACAGGAATTCACAGGAGTTCACTTATCTCTTATTCCACTACTAATATCTCAGGATTTAATCCTGGTCCCTGTACCAATTTACCCTTCTGGTGAGAATCATGATGGTGGCTAGGATGATAAATAATCCTATACTTCCCAGTAACAATGCGTAATCCTCCAGCTGCAGGAGTGAAAAGAAAAATCCGTACAACAACATGAGCAGGACGGAAAATATTCCTGTGAGTTTATTGTTTTTGAAAATATGTTTTGCGTAGAAGGTGATCAGGGATAGAATCAGCACGCAGGAGAGGAGGTATGCCATGTTGAAAGACAAGTGCTCCGAAATTGACAGCAATAAAACATAGAATAAACACACAGCAAACCCAACCAGTAAGTATTGTATCGGATGAATCCTTCGCTTGTTGATGACTTCTACGAAGAAGAAAGTCAGAAAAGTGATGATCACAAACATAAGGCAGTATTTAACAGACCGCATTGTTTTCAGGTATTCGTCAACGGGCAAGAGTAATCGCACTCCAAACGAACCTGAATCATTTTGTCCAGAAATAGTGAAGTTATCATCCTGCATTTCGGATAAATTGCCGATAAAGTTCCCTGTTCCCTGCTGAGGATAATTTCTGTTGAGTTGAAGCACTTTCCATTGCGCATTGAATCCATTGTTACGCACTGAATGTGTATCCGGGAGAAAGGAACCTTCAAAACTCGGATTCCCCCAATTTGAATTAACAGCAACAGTGGTCACTTTTCCGAATGGAAGAAAGGAAAGTCCTGAGCTGCCATTCAGGTTTACCTTAAAATCAAAATCAAATGCTTTCAAAGAGGTGAGAGGATAATGGAAACTCAGTCCGGATGAAAATAAATCATGCGTTGGAATGCCCGGACCAAAAGTGAAGGTTGAATCGTTGAGACGACAAACAATGTCATCATTTATACCCCTCAAGTCTGAAATGCCAACCGAAATAAAAGCTTCATCAAGCAAGCAACTGGCTTCAGTCAGTCCGGCAGCTTTGATATCCGGAATTCCAAACTTTCCTTTCACTTCCAATTGGGTATTGTATAATACCACTACATAAATGCCCCGGTGACGTTGTTCAGGATTAACATCTCCGGATACACTCAGTTCATCGGGAAGAAAATGAGCATACCGTTTTTCGCGTACTATAGCTCCTTTTTCATCCTTTATATCTACCAGATAAGGAATGCTTAAAACTGGCCCACCCAGCGTTTGTCGGTTTCCCCATTTGGAACTCACTTCCTGAATGGCTTCATTTCTCACGTCCTGTCGTTCCCGGATTAGGGAAGTCAGCATCGAAGTGGGAATCAGCAGGATCAAAATCAAAACCCCGATCGATAATAATTTCAGGGTTATGGATCTTTTGATCCATTCGTTTACGCGGTCAAAAAGTGAGTTTTTTTCCATGATAGCTGATTTAACTGAGGAATTTGGATATTATTTTAACGTTTAGAATAATTTAACCTTTCCTTTTACCCAATGAAAGGTACCCAGCTTTACCTGATTGACAACGAATCGAAAGGTTGAAGTAATTATTAATTATCATATTTTTGAAAGCATTTCCATTAATCATTAATGACAATATAAAGCTCGAATATTTATTAATTGATATTTATACTGATCGAAAATATTTGGAAGAAAATACCATTGCTGTCAACCAAACACGAACCAGTGACGTGTTACTAAGAAAGACCAAAACCAGGACTCCATGAAAAAAGTACTACTCCTTCTCTTCTTTGCCTTTTTTGCATTAGGCTCGAAGTCTCAAAACTGTAATTTCTTTTTTACGCAAGTGCCAGGCGCAACTGCAACGCAGTTTACCCCATTCACTACATTTCCAATGCCTCAATTTACTCTTTTGTGGGATTTTGGGGATGGAACAACGTCTACTGATCCGGCACCCCTTCATGTATACAATAGTATAGGGCCCTTTAATGCTTGTTTATATGTTTCTGATTCAAGCGGGATTGTTTGCAGTTCGTGTTCCACAATTGTGTTGAATAACAGTTCATGTGCAATATCGTATGTAATCGATACAACAACGAACGAGGTAACATTTGCATCAAATACTCAGGGTTCCAATATTTCAACCTGGGATTTTGGTGATGGTAGTCCAACTGTTACGGGTTCATTTGTGATGCACCCTTATACCTCCCCCGGATTATACACCGTGTGTGTTTCGGAAAATGATTCTGCAACAGGAACCTTACTCTGCAATTATTGTTTACAGATTACAATTAATCCGACTTCAAGTCCTTGCAGTTTCACATCTACTGCAAATTCGCCCGGACAACCGAACCTCGTTACATTTTTGGCTTCAGCATCCAACGCAGTTTCATACAGCTGGGATTACGGAGATGGTATTACAGGTACGGGTGGGCCATCCAGTACACATACTTATGCTCAACCGGGAATGTATCAGGTTTGTCTGACAACAGTTGACTTTTTAGGAACCTCTTGTTCTTATTGTTCTTTTGTCAACATCATTCCAAGTACAAATAACTGTTTTTGGAACGCGACTCCGGGAGCTTCACTCTCTGTGCAATTTGACGGACTTCCGGCTTATCCGGGAGCTGCAGTCACCTGGGATTTTGGTGATGGTACTGTAGCAGCAGGTAATCCGGTATGGCATACCTACGCTCTTCCCGGCACTTACACAGTCTGTATGACTGAATTGAATTCCGTTGGTTCTCCAATCTGTTCTTATTGTGATGTTGTGACAGTGAACAGCACTGGAAGTTGCGCTTATTCCTATTCGATTGATTCTGTAAATGCATTTAAATTAACGTTTAGTGCAGTACCGGGCAGTGCTTCCTCCACCATTGAATGGGATTTTGGAGATAATACAACGGGCTATGGTAACAGTGTAGTGCATACCTACTTGTCCGCTGGAGTATACAATGTCTGCATGACCGAAAGGGATTCAGCAAACAATATCGTTTGCCAGTATTGCAATGCAATTTCTGTTACCGGTGCAATCGGAAACAACTGCACATTCTTATATACTCCCGATCCGATGAACCAGGGGATGATCAATTTCATTGCTAATCCGGGATCTCCTGCAAGTCTTATTACATGGACATTTGGTGATGGTACTGCCGGATCCGGCACTAACCCATCTCACACTTACGTTACTCCCGGCGCATATACCGTTTGTATGAATGAAGTAGACGCTTTTGGAACTGTGCTTTGCACGTATTGCCAGGTGATTCCTGTAACAGGAGGCGCATCTTGTTCTTTCAGTGCAATTGTCGATTCACTGCAATCCAACCTCGCCTATTTTAATTTCAATACCAACTCTTCCAATAGTCTGGTCACCTGGGATTTCGGTGATGGCAGCGCTGGAATGGGTGTAAGTACATCACACATTTATCCTTTACCGGGAGTTTATAACGTATGTGTAACTGAAATTAATCAATCTACCGGTGTAACGTTGTGTTATACCTGCCAGGTTGTTTCGATCAATTTTATTCCTTCCTGTTCTTTCACGGCAATTCCTGATCCGGCAAATCTGAATGCACTAACATTAACTGCAAGTATCGGTGCAGGCAATATTGCATCATGGGATTTTGGTGATGGTTCTGTGGGAACAGGTTCACCGATCCAGCATGTATATGCTCAACCGGGAGTTTATCATATCTGTTTGTATGAAGTGGATACATTACCTCTGACAACACTGTGTATTTCCTGCATGGACATTACAGTTGGAAATGTATTCCCATCCTGCAATGCTAATTTTGTAACTACTGCACTCGGACTGACTGGTTACTTCATTGATCTTTCTGTTGGAACAAGTCCTTCAACTTCCTACACCTGGTCATTTGGAGATGGTACGTCATCATCCAGCAGATTCCCTCAACATGTCTATGCTGTTCCGGGAACATACAATGTTTGTCTTGATATTGCTGACAACTCCTGCACAGATCAATTCTGCTCCACAATTGTTGTCGATACCGCGATTTCTACACCGGGTGCTTGTCAGGCGTATTTTGTTTCTCTTCAGCTCGCACCTTATCAGGTTGCCATTGTGAATCTGAGTAATGGACTGAATTTGAATTTTGCTTGGGACTTTGGCGATGGTAGCACTTCGAACCTGCCATACCCGTCACATTTCTACAATTCTTTCGGAACATACAATGTATGTCTGACAGTATCTGACAACAGCGGATGTACCAGTACTTATTGCGATACACTTTCTGTTGATTCTCTGGGTAATATTTTCCGTGGTCTGAATGGATTTACGGTGAATGTACTTTCTCCTGCTCAGCTTACAGGAGTATCCGAATCTCCTGAATCTACGCCATTCGTTGCTTACCCGAACCCTGTACTTGAAGAACTGACCATTGCATTGCCGGCAACTGTTAGCGGAAATATTAGTTACCGCATCTTTACAGTTCAGGGTGCTGAAGTCAGTCACGGAAATCTTACAAAAGGAATCGCGAAACTTTCCGCGAACATGTGGGAAGCCGGAATATATCTCCTTGAAGTAACAAACGAGTCCGGTTACAAGAGCTATCGCCAGATCATCAAGCAATAAAGCGAACCGACGATTTTCACATCAGGATGAGGGATTATTCCCTCATCCTTTTCCATTTCTCCATGAAGCCGTCTCCCGAATTATTGGAACGTTGCTGTACAGATGACAGGAAAGCGCATTACGAACTGTATACAGTTTGTTTTAGTTTTCTGATGTCGGTATGCAGACGGTATTATGTGAATAAGGAAGACATGCAATCAGCCCTGAACCAGGTCTATGTGAAAATGATCCGAAACATGCGCAGCTACATTAAGAAGCAGGACACAGTACCTTTCGAATTGTGGATGCGAAAAATTGCAATCAATCATGTTGTGGATGAATTCAGGAAAAACAAAAAATTCCGCGAGCAAATTGATCTTCGTGACATTCATGAAAGTGAAGATCTTCATCCATCAACACAGCCTCATCTTGAAGCTGAACAACTCGAACAAATTCGTGATGCTATCGGGCAGTTGTCCGAAATGAACCGGGCAGTGTTTAATTTGTTTGTCGTCGACGGTTACGGTCATGATGAAATTGCGGAGATGTTGAAAATTTCAACCGGAACTTCAAAGGCACATTTGCACAGGGCAAAAAAAAGACTGAGAGAGCTGCTGGAGAATGAAAAGAAAAAAAATCAGTTCATCGATAATACTATATTCCAATGAAAGAGGAGCATGATGAAAACATGTTCGGCCCGGAGGATTCCTGGCCGGGAGCGAAGCAGGAGCTCGATCGTCATTTCAGAACGAAACGATTCGTTTTTTGGATGACATCACTTTCCATTACCGGAATTCTTATTCTCGGTACATGGTTCTTGAGCAGGAATAACAATACTTCACAGCCTGTTGAAAATTCAACAGCCATAGAATCCGCTCAACCTGTAGTTTCCTCCAGTTCTCAAACCGAAATTACACCGGATGCCGGAAGCACACCAGGAGTTCAGACTTCCGGTATTTCCGAAGAATCAAAAACAGCGAATCATTCTGCATCTCCTTCAGCAAATAATTTTTCTCAAACAAATAACAATAGATCTGGTTCAGTAAAAAATCACGAATCTCCGGTTGAACAGAATTCAAAATTACAATCAGCGGTAAATCCGGTTACTCTTGCTTCCGCTGAACTGGAGGCACAACCGATCAATCATTCAGAAGAAGTCAAATCGAATGTTGGTGAACCAAAATTGTCCTCAAGTCATATCTCCGCATCTGAACCAACAAAAACACCATTGCAAAATCCGGATGCGGGAAATATGTTCACGAATCATGAACAAATAAAAACGTCTCCACTTGCATTGATTGTGCCCCTGGGCAGTAAACCGTTGGTTACAAATGCGACGAACTTAATGATCGTATCAAATCAGAATTCCGTTCTCCCTCAACCAAAATCATCCACACAAATCGATTGGTCGGCGAATATTTATGGTGGCGCACATTATTTCTGGAAAGACATTCACAATGCTCCTGTGAAATGGATGAACAGAAGAAATGAGGAAGAAAAAAATGTTGTGCTTCCTTCGATAGGCGCTTCTCTGGCCGCGGCGATCAAATCATTTTCGTTTTCAATTGGAGTGGAATATTCAACTTGGGGTGAAAAAGCGGATTATTCTCCCCGGAGCTGGCAGGAAGAAATTCAGCGGCGAGGCAACTGGCAAACCTATTTGTATTCTGCCGTCGATACTGATACAGCTTATTTTTCCGGTAACCAGTATTTTCTCCAAAATACAGTTCAAAGGATGGACAGTAATTACATCACAATTGTAGATACTCTGTATGGAGAGAAATACGATGCAAGCATTGTCGCCGCGAATGGTATTAACCGGTATTGGTATGTTGAAGTTCCTGTAGAATTAAGCTACAAACATTCATTTGGAAAATTAGGACTTGGCGCTTCCGCTGGTATAGCGCCGGCATGGTTGGTTTCAAAAAAAGGAAATTATCTGAAGCAGAATCTGGAAGGAGTTGAATCAATTCAATCTTCCGGTGCCACGAATGCGCTGATTATGAATGGTCGATTGAGTCTTGATGTGTATTATGCGATTCTCCCACGGTTGAATATTGTTGTCAGACCTCAGGTGAAAGGGAACTTGCAATCAGTATTCTCCTCCGATTCAGGTTTTGAGCAAAAGTATCAGGGCGCCGGAATTTTATTCGGTGTCAATTATAAGTTGAAGTAAGTTGATTGTTTGTTGATTAATTTCCCTCTAATGCGTAAAGGCCGGACCCCCTATATCCGGCTTTTACTTTTTATCAGACCTGAGTTCCCTGAGAATTTCGCGGATTCTCTTGTAAAAAACACACAAGTGAGTGGACAGAATTGATCTGGTGCATAGAATGAATTGTTTTTTAATAAATTCGTTGGATACAGGACCTTATGAAAAAAATTCTCCTCTTTTTTTTAGCGCTCTTTGTTCAGTTTAGTTATGCTCAAACGAACGGAACTTTTCATGATTTCAATGCCGTAACCATTCGCGGCGATTCAATTTCTTTATCCGATTTTGCCGGCAAAAAATTATTAGTGGTGAATACCGCTTCCTATTGCGGCTTTACACCTCAGTATGCCGATCTGGAAGCTTTGTATCAACAATATGGTGGCCCGACTTTCGAAATTATTGGTTTCCCGTGTAATGATTTCGGCGGACAAGAGCCCGGCACGAATGGTTCAATTGATACGTTTTGTACCGGAACTTATAACATCAGTTTTCAAATGATGTCACGCATATCCATTACCGCGCCTGACACTGCTGAAGTTTATAAGTGGCTGCAAAATGCCTCCCGAAATGGAGTTGCTGATGCACCTGTTGCATGGAATTTTAATAAATATCTGATTGATGAAGCCGGTAATTGGATCGCATACTATCCTTCTGCGGTGAATCCTTTGGATCCCTTGATTGTGAATTGGATTTTGTCTCCCAACACAACCAATGTGGACAAGGCAGAAAATAATCAATTTCTTAAAGCAGTAGCTAATCCTGTGACAGGGAAAGCTGAAATAGAATTTCTCAATGGTTCAGAATCTAATATTTCCATAGAGCTATTCGGTATAGATGGGGTCAGAGTTTTTTCTTTGCCTGCGCAAAAAATTCAGAAACAACAACACCTGATTATTCCTGTAGATCAACTGCCTGACGGGCTGTACTTTTTGAAAGTACAGAATTCAGAACGTCTGCACCAAACCCTCCGGCTCGTTGTTGTGAATAATTGATCTTTGCCGCTTTTAAAAATAAATTTTTCTGGTAATGGCGTTTTGATTATTGCTGACAGTGATGTAATAAATCCCGGAATTGAGGATGCTTCCATCCAGTTGCAATAAACTCATCCCTTTGCTTGACGCGTGTGATCCACTATAGATTATTTTGCCATTTGCATCGTTCAGCTGATAAGTAACAATTTCATCTCTTCCATTATTTATGTAAATACGGAGCGATTGTTCTTTGGAATCTGAAACTATATTCGCGACTTCAAAATTGTTTTTACCTGATTGAAAGGGAACCAGTTCAGAGTATTCGAAATGACCATCGTAATCTGTTTGTTTTAACCTGTAGTAGGAGACGCCCGAGAACGCATGTTCATCAGTATACATATACGTTATTGTTTGCGTTGAATTTCCTGCTCCTTTTACACGGACGGCTTCTTCGAAATTCATACCATCATGACTTCTTTCAAGCGTGAAATAATCATTGTTAGTTTCTGTTGCAGTTACCCATTCCAGACCACAACCTTTTTCAACAGGATGGGCTGTAAATGATAATAATTCTATTGGTAAAGGTGATCCGATAGTGATTGGAATAGTTGTTATTTGTCCATCCGGGTTTGTGATTGTGATTGTATAAGTTCCCCACGGCACTCCGGTTGTATTAATATCGATGGAAATCTGTGTAGGACTGGTAAACGTAACACTGTTCACTATAATTCCTCCGGTTGCACTTGCAGTCAGATGATTTAAAAATCCCGGACCACTGGCATCCGCTCCCGGATCAAAGAAGCCCGTGTTATTTGGCGTTGAAGTTGCAGTGATTGAAAGAGCTATGGCGGAAGCATTTCCAACGACAGGAAGCGAAGTAAGTGAAGCTGTTGGGGGTGGTGCAGGAGCAACAAGTTGCACTACACGCATTCCCCATGAGTTGGTTGCGTCACAATATTCCTGGAAAGTCCACATGGTCATGTTATCGTTAGGGTCCACTACTGTTTGAGAGTAATCACCCCAACGTTGACCATCGACAGCCTGAACATTATAAGCTGTACTGCTTGCCGTCGCGAGCTGATAGGTTTGTAATGTTCCGGCAGCATCCGACGAATACCTGCCTGCAATCGCAACATTTGCACGTGCGGCGGCTCCAGCGGTACTACATCCAAGAACCATGTGTCCCTGGCCGCTAATTGCAATTGAACTGTTCCAGAAACCACGTGGATTTGATGCGGCATTATCAAATAAAGTACCTGATTGTAACAGTACAGGTGTTGCCGTATTCAAACTACCGATCTGATACCATCGTGAAGCGTTCCTGTCCATTGTACCTGAAGCTACACCGCTACTATTGACTTTTGAATTGTGAGATGTGACAAGTGTTGTGACTCCGGTGATTTTATTTTTCATCACATGTGCCGCAAATAGCCGATCATCCAACCCATCAAGTCTCCTGTTTGCTGCTGCACCTTGATGCAGTTGTCGTACCGGAGCATTGTTAGCAGGGATCGTAATTGCGGTGAGATTCGTAAGCGTTGGTGTTCCGCCGGGTGTATTCACTCTGATAATATTTATTTTTCCGTACACACCGGCATCTGTTCCGATAAAATATCCTTCTGTAGCGGTAGGGTCATCGTTATCTACACCCTGCGGCACGTAAATTCCGGAGGCTAATCCACCTGCCGTCCGAAAGGCTGTAGCGGCGATCGGCCCGGCTGCCAAAACTGAATTTTTATTCACTACAAAAACCGGACAGCCATCAAAATTTGTCGG
>CAYMMN010000028.1:0-17150 GCA_964391495.1 uncultured Flavobacteriales bacterium
CTACTCCATCAAATTACAATGAAAGTATTTCAGCAATCCGCATAAGATCCATCGGGAATTCTTTTTTTGAATTGACAACCACAGGAAAAGGAGTATGCACTAACTGATTGTTTACGATTCCAACCATTTCATTACTTCTTCCTTCGATCAATGCTTCCACTGCGGCAACCCCAAGTCTGCTTGCCAGCACTCTGTCAGCACAACTGGGACTTCCACCCCTTTGCATGTGACCGAGAACACTCACACGAGTATCAAAATGCTGGAAACGGAGCTTTACTTCCTGTGCGATTTTATATGCCCCGCCTGCATCATCCCCTTCCGCAACAATCACAATCATAGAAGTTTTTTTCCGGTTCCATCCGCGTTTTAAAATCTGAATGATTTGCTCCATTCTTGTTTTTGTCTCCGGTATTAAAATCGCTTCCGCTCCGGAACCTATACCTGAGAGCAATGCAATCATCCCTGCATCCCTGCCCATCACTTCCACAAAGAACAAACGATCATGCGAGTCAGCAGTATCCCTGATTTTATCGATGGCTTGAACGACAGTATTCAATGCAGTATCATAACCAATTGCAGTATCCGTTCCGAAAATATCGTTGTCTATCGTCTTTGGAATACCGATGACCGGAATCGGATGTTCCCTGGTGAATGTTTCAATCCCTCTGAAAGAACCATCACCACCAATCACCACCAGCGCATCCAGACTGTGTGTCTTCAGATTGTCCGCTGCCTTTTGACGACCTTCAACAGTTTTAAAACGTTCGCTTCTGGCTGTCTTGAGAATCGTTCCTCCCCGCTGCAGAATATTACTGACAGAATGGGAATTCATGAGGATAAACTGATTCTCTATCAGACCTTCGTAGCCTCTTAAAAAACCAATGACTTCATGTCCGTAATAAATGCTTGTCCGTGTAACTGCCCGGATGGCTGCATTCAATCCAGGACAATCACCACCGGTTGTGAGCAAACCAATTCGCAATTTCTTTTTAGGCTTTGTCATTGTACTTAATTTTCTTTTGCCTGTTCAGTTTGAATTCCGGTCTTTTTACTTCCTGAGTACATTACATATCTCAAAAAACGACATTCTATCGCGCCGTTATACAAGGGAATCCTTCTTGTAGGATGTAAACCGATCTTGTGTGACGCTTCCTTGTTAGCAGTTAACACCCAGGCAGTACAACCGGGATATTTTTTCTTGAATGTATCACCAAGATTTTTGTAGAGAAGAAACAAATCGTCATCGGTAATCCTTCCACCATAAGGCGGGTTGGTTACAATCATGGAAGGCACCACCTCCGGATTATAATCCTCAAAAGGGATTGCATATAAATCAATATCCTTTTCCAATCCCGCAAATCGTATATTTTCTTTTGCAAATCCTACGACCTGAAAAGATTTTTCGACTCCGGAAATCCGGAAATCCAGTGAAGGCAATTGATTGCTTTTCGCATCGGCGATCAAACCATCCCAAAGGTCCTGGTCAAAATCGTTCCAGCGTTCAAATCCGAATTCAGTACGAAAAATTCCGGGTGCAATATTTCTTGCCATCATGGCCGCTTCAATCGGAATTGTAGCGCTACCACACATCAGGTCGAGAAATCCTGAACGTTTGTCCCATCCGCTCAGTAGAATCATACCTGCAGCAAGAGTTTCATTCAACGGAGCGTCACCCTGTTGCTGTCGATATCCTCGTTTGTGAAGAGATTCTCCCGAGCTGTCAAGGGATACGGAAGCGACATCCTGATTCAAATGAATATGTATCCTGAGCTTGGGCCTGGATAATTCCACATTGGGTCTTTGTCCTGCACGATTGCGGAACTGATCCACAATTCCATCCTTCGCTTTTTGAGAAACATACAAAGAATGTGTCAGCTTTGACTTGGTGACTACAGAATCAACAGCCAGTGTCTCGTCTGCTTCCAGATAATTGTTCCATTGTATCGTACGGATTCCGTCGTACAATTCCTGCTCACTTCCACAGGGAAATGAACCGATAGGCTTGAGAATTCTCAAAGCAGTACGACACCATAAATTAGCTTTGTACATTATCTGCTGGTCTCCTTCAAACAAAACCGCTCGCGTTGCTTTGCGAATGTTTCGGGCTCCAAGCTGGTTCAATTCCTCCGACAAAATATCTTCAAAGCCAAAAGAAGTCTTCGCTATTAATTCAAAGGAATCGGTATTTTTTTTGGACACGATATGCAGATTTACACTATAAATATTCGATTAACCCTTGGTCAGCCATCCTTTTTTATAAAAGAAATAAATCTGTCCGATCACGATGATGACCATCGCAATACATACCGTCAAATAACCATAAGGAGAATACAACTCCGGCATGTTCAAAGGCATTGCTTCCCCTGTCTTGGGATTAGTATGAGCAAAATTCATCCCGTATAATCCCACGATAAAGGTCAGAGGAATGAAGATTGTAGATATGATGGTGAGTACTTTCATCACCTGGTTCAGTCTGTTACTTACGGAAGAGTGATATACATCCATGAGCGAAGCAGTGACCTCCTTATAGCTTTCAACCAGATCAAGAATCTGGATACAGTGGTCATAAGAATCCCGGAAAAAAACTTTGGTTGTCTCAGTGACATTTGGAAATGCACTGCGCAAAACATCGTTAATCTTGTCCCTTTCACTCCAGATCGAACGTCGTAGCACAATCAGCTCTCGTTTTATCTGAAGCACCCGATTCAGCAAATCTCTGGTTGGATTCATGATCAGTTGATCCTGCAATTCATCCAGTCGTTCGCCAACTTGTTCTAGAATTGGATAATAATTGTCAAGTACCACATCCATCAAGGCATAACCAAGATAATCGGATCCATATTTTCTCACAAAGCCTTTGCCATGACGGATTCGATCACGCACCGGGTCCAAAAGATCTTCGTATTTATCCTGGATGGTAATCACAAAGTTCTTTCCAACGAACAAGCTTAGTTGGTCGTTCAGCAACTGTCCGTCCTTTTCCCACATCACTCTGGAAATAAGAAACAAATGATCCTTGTAATCTTCGACTTTGGGTCTTTGATACACATTCACAACGTCCTCCATTTGAAGACGATGAATGTTAAAGCAATCCGCCAGTTGTTCCAGAAAATGCCTGTCTCCGAAACCTTTAATATCTATCCAGTGAATTTTATCCGGGAAAGTAGCCAATTGCCCCCTGATATCTGAGATGGAATGAAGGTCCGTTTCAGTATAGTCATCCAGATTGTAGATGAAGGATCTGATGGTTGGCTTCAGGGCATCTTCAGGTACATTGATTGCGCCCGGAGCTGTCCCGGGAGGGGAATGTTTATACCTTCTTGCTTTCTGCGGATTCCTGGAAGTATTTTTACTCATGACTGGGTTCAGGTAAATCAGCTTATCCAATTGACACCCTGATTTCGTGTTAAAAATAAAGACAATTCCCGGATTTTTAGTCAATCATTGAAATTGTTTGGCATTTGAAAATACCTCCAATTCACCTTGCCAACAGGAATAATATGAAAAAACAGAAAAGAACTTAACTTCGCAGAGATTATGGAGCCGAAACAGGAAAATTGTACCCCCCTTTCACAACAAGGGAAAGAATGGTTTGAAACCTGGTTTGATTCACCGTATTACCACATCCTTTATCAACACCGTGATGACAAGGAAGCTGAGCATTTTCTGGATAGCCTGAATGACAAACTGGACATCCCTGTCCATTCCCGAGTTCTTGATGTGGCTTGCGGAAAGGGACGACACAGTATTTATCTGAATAAAAAAGGACTGGACGTTACCGGTTTCGATTTATCAGCAGAAAGTATTGCGCACAACAAACACTTTGAAAACGACAGCCTGGAATTTTACAGGCATGACATGCGCCATGTTTTCAGAGTCAATTATTTCGATTATGTTCTGAACCTGTTCAGCAGCTTTGGTTATTTTGATTCAGAACATGATAACCTGAGATGCATGCAGGCAAATGCCACTGCCTTGAAAAAGAATGGAATTTTCGTGATGGATTATTTCAATGCAGCAAAAATCAGAAAAAATGGAAATCAACAACATCAGGTTCTTGTGAATGGGATCAAGTTTCTGATCACCAAAACCATTGTTGACTCGCAGGTGATTAAAAAAATATCTTTTGAAGATAAAGGAAAAAAATTCCAGTTTGAAGAACATGTCTGGCTGTTTAGCGCAGAAAAATTTCAGGAATATTTCATAAAAGCCGGATTAAAAGTTACCGGAATGTATGGGAATTACTCGCTTGATCCCTATGATGAAAATACTTCAGAACGGCTGATACTGATTGGAACCAAATTATAGATAAATCACATATCATCATTCTTATAAAACGGATGCATTGAAAGAAAATAAATCAA
The DNA here is from genome assembly GCA_964391495.1 of uncultured Flavobacteriales bacterium. GTDB lineage: Bacteria > Bacteroidota > Bacteroidia > AKYH767-A > 2013-40CM-41-45 > JADKJP01. Next base: position 4,365 of record CAYMMN010000028.1, read on the forward strand.
ATACATGACCCACCCGGTGATTTCTCACTTAATTCGTTTGATTTTTTAATAAACCACTCCAGATCAAGAAAAAAAGGAATTATAATTTATAAAATAATACGAATCAGGAATGCCATTGCTCTATTACTTTCTTCTTTTCATTACCATCGTCCTGAGCGGGATATCCATTTTTGCATTCAAGAAAATTCAACCACGTGTTTTAAAACTGATGTTGTCTTTCAGTGGAGCATATTTATTCGCTCTGACTGTTTTACATCTCATTCCGGAAGTTTACACTGCTGGAAAAGGCACTGCAGGCGCTTTTATTCTGCTTGGTTTTTTTATCCAGATCCTTTTGGAAATATTCTCTGAAGGAATTGAACACGGTCATATTCATATCCATAAAAAACAAAATGCGGCTTTTCCATACGGAATGATTATGGGCCTCTGTTTACATAGCTTTCTGGAAGGAATGCCATTGGTACAACAGTTTGGTGAAAGTGGCACTCAAAATTCCCTGCTTACCGGTATCATTTTACACCACATTCCCGTCGCAATCGCTCTGATGAGTATGTTACTGGATTCCGGAATTAAAAAATCATCGGCCATACTCTTTCTGGTTTTATTCGCCATCATGGCTCCCTTGGGCGCATTTACGAGTAGTATCTTTGGGGAATCGGGGAATGATCTATCTGTTTATTTTAACGCGATGATGGCTATTGTGATTGGAATTTTCCTGCACATATCAACCACCATTCTTTTTGAATCATCCGAACATCATCGCTTCAATTACCTGAAGTTTTTTATCATCCTCCTGGGAGCAGGACTTGCAATGCTTTCCTGATCGGAAATATTCATCAATTCATTTAGTCTCCTTGATCTATCGATTGTATTTATAAGCTCCATTGTTTGTGGTTTAATAATCTCTTCTATAATAGCATCTTATTGTTTTTCAAGACTTTACAGCTTTCAGTCAAATTCATGTTTTCATGATAAATATCAAGAAGAAACAAATAAAATTTTCTCAATTCAAGCGTTTCGATTTTGTATTTTTGCACTCGAATTAACATTGATAATTAATTAAAAAAACAAACAATATGTCATTAGTAGGAAAGAAAGCCCCATTGTTCAAAGCGAAAGCAGTGGTCATGGGGGAACAAATTGTCGACGATTTTAGTCTGGAGCAATTTATCGGGAAAAAAGAGGTAGTATTTTTCTTTTACCCAAAAGATTTCACATTCGTATGTCCAACAGAATTACATGCATTTCAGGACAAATTGAATGAATTTGAAAAGCGCAATGTAGCCCTGATAGCATGTTCCACCGATACTGAACAATCACACTGGGGATGGTTACAAATGGAGAAAAAACTGGGCGGTATCAAAGGAATTACATATCCGATCGTTGCCGATACAAGCAAAACCATCGCGATGAATTTTGGTGTACTTGCCGGCGAATACGACACGAATGAAAACGGAGAGGTTTTCGCTACAGGAGCAATGGTTGCTTATCGTGGCCTTTTCCTGATTGACAAAAAAGGAAACGTTCGTCACGAACTCATCAATGATCTTCCATTAGGTAGAAATGTAGACGAAGCACTTCGCATGGTGGATGCTCTTCAATTCAACGAACAGAACGGAGAAGTTTGTCCTGCCAATTGGTCAAAAGGTAATGAAGGACTGAAAGCTACACATGAAGGCGTTGCCAGTTACCTTGCAAAAGCCTGATTAGATAATAATTAATCATTCATTATTTCTGAAGAGTAAAGAGATGGGACACTAAAGTTCTAATCACTTTACTCTTCACTTTTTTTCGCCTGATTCCAATAGACATCCATTTCTTCAAGGGTCATACTTGTAAGTTCTCTTCCGCTTTTCTTAGCACCTTCTTCAATAAACTGGAATCTCTTGAAGAATTTTTTATTTGTTCGCTCGAGAGCTTCTTCAGGATTGATATTTTTAAACCGGGCATAGTTGACAAGGGCAAATAAAAGATCACCGAATTCCGCTTCCGCCTTTTTCAAATTACCGGCTTCCGCCTCATGTAAAAACTCTTTCATCTCTTCTTCCACTTTCTCCCAAACCTGTTCAGGTTTGTCCCAATCAAATCCAACTCCCCTCGCCTTCTCCTGCATACGCATGGCCTTGATCATGGCAGGTAATCCTTTCGGTACACCACTGAGCACTGAACTGTTTCCTTCTTTGAGTTTCAACATCTCCCAGTTCTGCTTGACCTCTTCTTCATTCTGAACTTTCACATCACCATATACATGTGGATGACGACTGATGAGTTTCTCACATTGTGCATGAATCACATCAGAGATATTAAATTGATTTTGCTCTTCCGCGATCTTGGCGTAGAAAACAATATGGAGCATGATGTCACCCAGTTCTTTCTTAATTGAATTCAGATCATTTTCGATGATAGAATCCGCCAGCTCATAAGTTTCTTCAATAGTAAGGTGACGAAGCGATTCCATCGTCTGCTTATTGTCCCAGGGACATTTCAGACGGAGTTCGTCCATAATGGTCGCCAATCGTTCAAATGCTTCAGCTCTTGCAGTCATATATTGGTTTTGTTGTCAAAAATACACATAATACTTCCTTAGACGGATTGTATCACCCTGAGGTTTCAACATTCCAAAGGCAGTCAAAATAAGATTCCCAGTTGAATTCTATTCAAAAGCGGGGTGACGATCGGATTTATCAGTCTCCTATTTCCTATTCTCACCCACGATTTTCTTTCACTGGCCAAATGATGGGTCCCATTCGGATGAATCCGCTAGGGGCTAAAATAATAATCGTTAGCTTTAAAGATCAACTTTTCACTAACCCACAACATGAACATGCGGGTATTTAGATATTTCATTTTTACAGGTATATTTTTTTTCGCACTAGCTATATTTGAGTGTGTTGGGCAACCCACGACTTTTTTGAAATCCTACAATACGGGAAACAGTGGTTATGCAGTCAGAGAAACAAGAAGCAGCAATTATGTTGTTGCCGGTGGTACAGATTTCTATTACAATTTCCATTGGTTCACCATGTCCGGTATTCCGTCAACAAACATTCATTTACTAAAGACCAACCAAGATGGTTCTTTGATTTGGGAGAATGTTTTTGGCAAACCCGGAGCACGTACCATTGGGATGTGGATGGAAATAACAAATGACAGCGGCACGATTATCACAGGACACATGAACAGGGATCTTGTCTGGCCACCCGACAGCAACGATATAGTACTGATGAAAACAGATGAAAACGGGAATCTGTCCTGGGCTAAACAATTTGATACCGGTAAGGATGAACTTGGATTCTGTGTGAGGCAAACCTTTGATAGTGGATATATTGTATCCGGATTCCATGATGCAGTTCCGATGAGTCTTTCAGGCAACACCTATGCACTACTGATTAAAACCGATGTCAACGGAAATATTCAATGGGAGAAAAAATACCAGCTGGCTGTTCGTGACCTGGATACTGGTGAAGGTCTTCCCTGGTATGTAAGGCAAACTTCCGATAGTGGATACGTCCTTGTTGGTACTACCGCTGATTTGCATGCAGCAGATGTGTATGTCATTCGCACCAATTCAAGTGGAGATGTGTTGTGGGCGAATTCTTATGATCATGACAATAGCGCTTTGCGCTTTTCACTTGGCTTGGACATTATTGAAAGCCTTTCAGGTGATCTGATTATTGCCGGATCAATGGATAAAGACCAGACTCTGAATCAATACAACTACCCGTATATTCTCAAATTGAATTCCTCCGGCCAAATACTGGATTACAGATTCTATGATTCCGCTCCTGCACAAATGTTTCAGAGCGGATTTTCTTCAGTTGAACAAACACCGGATGGCGGATTCTTTTTTACAGGAATGGGAGGCTATGGTGGTTTTGGAATGCAGGCTCAGCTTTTGAAGACAGACCAGAATTTCAACATGCAATGGTCAAGAGCCTATACCAATGATATCAACGCGACAGTCGGCTCCAGAAGCGGGAGAATGACAAATGATGGCTGTTATATTTTTACAGGTAAAAAGCTCAATCAGGGAACAATACTATGGAAAGCGGATATGTTTGGTCTGGTACCTTGCAAAAACCCGGGAATCCTGGTTGAAATGTCACCTTCTGTCATTCAACATAATTTGTCACCACTTGCTTTCACAGGCATCAACGCATCTAATCTGGCTTTGTCGGTATTACCCACACTCTCAGATACTGAAACTGTTTGTCCTGTGACAACAGCGGTTTTACCCATTGAACTGCTCTCATTCACTGCTGAATTAATACCAGACAACAAGATCAGAATTGACTGGCAAACTGCTTCTGAAATAAATTGCGACCATTTTATTGTCCAGAGAAGTTTAGATGGGATTGAATTTAATGAAATAAAAAAAATACAAGGAGCAGGAAACTCAACAATACTTACCTCCTATTCCATTCTGGATGAAAACGCATCCAATTCCAAAATTATTTATTATCGATTGGATCAGGCAGATTACAATGGAAATATTCATTCTTCAAAAGTACTCCCTGTTGCTTTAAAGTCAGAAGATCTTTCCATCATTTCTATACATACTGATTACAATTCAAATCAAATATTAATATTACTCCAATCAAATTGGGGGGATATGCTTCATTTTACGATCACTGATGCAATAGGGAAAGTGATCCATCGGCAGGACATCCCATCCGGACCTGGTTTTACAACAGCGAGCCTAAATCCATGCTGCATGCCAAAAGGTATTTATTTTATTCAGGTCAGTGATGGAGAGAAATCTCGGAAAAGAAAATTCATTTACTAAATTCACATAGTAGAGAATAAATAGAATTAAAATCATTTTGTATTGATTTTAAACAATTCTCATTGTCAGCTGTTAAGACTCAAGAATAATATTAAAAATGGGAATTCATCAGCTTTACTTTTCATGTAAATTACCAATAGATATTGAAATTGCCTGGAAGTTTTTCTCTGATCCGAAAAATTTATCCAAAATTACACCTCCCGGGATGAATTTCAGGATTCGTTCAAAAATCGAGAAAGCAGAAACATACGAAGGCCAGATGATCGCCTATAAAGTTTCACCTCTTTTGGGTATTCCAATGACATGGTTAACAGAAATAACGCATGTAAAAGCACCGCATTATTTTGTAGATGAACAGAGAAAAGGACCATACAGCATCTGGCATCATGAGCATGAATTTATAGCTATTCCCGGCGGAATTGAAATGATCGACAGACTAACCTATGAGGTACCTTTTGGTCCATTCGGAGAAATTCTCAATTCACTTTTTATTGAAAATAAAATACAAGAGATTTTTACTCACCGAAAGGTGGTTCTGGAAAAAATGTTTGGCAATTTCAAAAAATAATATTTCGATCTATCTTCTGATGATAAATTTCTCTTTGATCAGTCGATCATCTTGCCGAATCAACAAAAAGTAATTGCCGTCGGGGTATTTAGAAATATCAATACCATTTTTTCCTTCACCGGTATACAATTTCTTTCCGCTGGCATCGAAGATCTCTACTTGTTGAATCGTATTTGATCCCGAATTCAAAATGGTAATGAAATCAGACGCCGGATTCGGAAAAATTTGCAGTAATGAATTTTCCTCTATGTCATGTTTCACCGTTGTTGGAAGTAAACTGGCAACTTTGATTCCGTTTCCAAAACTGGTGACCCACATTTCATCCTGTTGGTAGGGATTGAAAAGTACCTTCCAAGGGAAATAAAAAGGATAATTCAATACCGGTTGAAATGTAGGAGTTGTGGAATGAATGTCAGAACTGGTCCACAATCCATCACCTTCTGTACAAATGAAAATCTGATCCGGATTGTTTGGATTAAAAGTACATGAAGCGACACGATCAAGATTGGAGATCTTTGTCCAGGTATTACCGCGATCAGTAGTTCTGTACAATCCTCCCTTACCATTTGGGGCTCCTCCCCACCCGCTAAATACGCTGACGAGCCAGGTATTTTGATTCGGGTCAGTCGGATCAATCGTTAGGTCTCTCGTCCAGTAAAACATCCCAACATCCGATTTATCGCTCCAGACCTGTAAGCCCGGATTGTAAATGAAAACGCCGGAACTTTGCGTGAATGCCCCCGATGAATTTCTTCTTCCGGTGTAGGTACAAACCAGTGTTCCATCATTCAGGATAACGATACTGTGCGGATGACCTTCTGTTCTTCCAGGAGCGGAAAGTTGTGTCCACGTTGAACCGGAACCAAGGTTTATATTCTGACTCACCCAGATTCCTCCTGCATTCTGAGTATGATTGACTACTGCGGCATATAAACGGTTTGCATTATTCGGATCAATCGCGACTGTAAATACCGGGTGCGCAAAATCATGAAGGGTCATCCATGTGGCACCTTCATCTGTTGAATAAATTACTTTGCCTCCGGCATTGGATGCATCCAAGGTGGCATCCTGTAAATGGGTACTTTGGTAAATATCGTGCACAGTTGATGTTGCTGCATACAAATTTGGTCCGGCAATATTTTTCACAATCCTGTACATCGAATTTTGAGAATGCCCTGTATAATTGAAAGACCATGAATTTCCCCCATCTATACTTCTGACACCACGAATATCCGAGTATCCGGCAAACAAATGATTCGCGCTGGTCCAGCGAATATCCCAACAGGAAGTATTTTCAATACCACAGCTGTGATAAGATTGGTTTACAGGTGTATTTGCACCTGCGGCATGTTGATCAGCTGCAGATACATATGCCTGAATCCATTGATTCCCTGCATCTGATGATTTGTGTACAAATCCGTAATCCGTCATCAGGATGCGCTTTGCGTTATTGGGTGCAACCGTAAAACCAAATGGACATTCCGCGTAACCCCATCCTCTGTCTCCACCAGATCCACACCATCCTGTAGCAATATTTTGATTGGAAGAAGTGAGAAAAACATGTTGCCAGGTCCGACCACCATTCGTTGTGCGCATGACATTGGGTTCCGAAAGATCAGTGCTTCCTGCAAGGTAGGCTGTATCAATGTTGTTGATTGCTGTACCAACAAACATCAGCCAATCCTGTGCGGGCACGATACCCGACATACTGCTGATCCATGATGAACCACCGGCAGAATAATCCATCTTGTAAACACCGCGCATGAAACTCCAGTAATCACTTCCTGCAAGTCCAACATATATATTCAGTGAATCTCCGGTGAGCGCGAAAAAACGAATCGTTGAACCACTCTTTGCCCCTCCAAAAGAATAAATCGATTGTCCTGCCGGAATACCGGGTGAGGAATCCCTGCTAAAAACAGAGCCGGAATTGTGTGAAACAAGTAATCCTTCATTCGTTCCGATGAAAATATCTGAACCGTCAAAAAATACACCACCTACAAGCACTCCTGCCGACATATTTAAAGTGGAATAAACATTTGTAAAAGAACTTCCACCATCCTGTGAATACCAGATCGAACCATAATAAGACAACACTATTCTAACTGTACTTTGCGGATCTGTCCAGATCCCAAACGCTTCCTCCGAGGGATCAGGGTTTCCGGGAAGTATATTCCAGGTGCTTCCACCGTCAATCGTTTTCACAGGAACAACAGCGTTATTTGCATAGCTTATACAATAACGAATCTGAGGATTGGATGTAAATGCTACTTTGGAATTATGACCACCCTGAACTTGTCTGAAATCTGTCTCAGAATAATTCAGACCAAAATCAGTTGAGTGAAAAAGTTCACCCATGTCGCAGGAGATATAACAGTTGTCCGCCTGATAAGGATCTATCGATGGCGAAAACAAAGCACCACCACCTCCCGGACCTTTACTCTGAAATGATGCAGGCACCTGTGCATCTATCCATTTCATCATGAAAACGCAGGCAAGAATCAGAATTGTTCTTTTCATTTGCTTTCCAGGTAAGCAATGAAATTACAATAAAAAGCAATGTGATGCTGTTAAATCAAAAGCAATCCTTACAGATCAGGATTTCGTATGGCTAATTCTTGTAAAATTTATAACAAAGTATAATTTATCCTATTCGCTACTGTGCAATTAACATATTCCGAACCTGCTGAACAGATCCGTTCTGAAGTCTTGCATAGTAAATTCCAGGCGCAAAATTTTCATTCTCAAACCAGATTTTATATTCTCCTGCCGCATATTCGCTATCCACCGGAGTATTGATAAGATGTCCTTCACCATCAAAAATCTGAATGAGCGTATGTCCTCCTCCTGTTTTAAAAGAAATGTAAGTACTGTCAGTAAAAGGATTCGGATAGTTGGAAATTAAATTTTCACCTGCTGATTGATTCAGTTCATGCACTCCTATTCCAGAGCAAGCGGATTGTTGAACAATTGGCAATACCTGATAATTGTTAAGCAGTATTGAATTCAGATCCGCCGGTGGTACGCATAACCAGTCCTGCAACAACGAGGCATACACTGAACGATAGTCGTATTGCATTGCGACATTATCATTTACGCTGATGACAGAAGGAATGACAGGATTCGATCCGATTATTCCTCCCTGCACTGATTTTCCAAATACAAACATTGGTGCGGCAGCGCCATGATCTGTTCCGTCGCTTGAATTGGATTTAATTCTTCTGCCGAATTCAGAGAATGTCATCCCAACTACTCTGTCTTCAACATTCAAAAATGAGAGATCATCCATGAAAGCGGAAATTGCGCTGGATAATTTATCCAATAAATCAGCATGCGTACCTGATAGTGGATTTCCGGAATCAACCTGTGAAGAATGCGTATCAAAGCCTGACAGGTTTACCATGTAAATTTTTGTTTTCAATCCCCCTGCAATTAACCTTGCAACAATTTTTAACTGATCCGCGAGTGAATTGGTGCCTGCTGTTGGATAGGAAGAGGATTGTTGCGTAATATTCCCCGCGGCTGTCATGATCACACTAGAATATTGCTGAGACAATTGTGCAACACTGCGAATGTAAGTCAGCTCATGACCCGCAGGTGTGTTGGGAGCCGGATCCTGAATACCTGAAATCAAATTGTAAAAGGAAGTTGGATCAGAAATAGCCATACCCAAACTTCCTGCTGGCCCTTGTAGTGCCAGAGAAACAGTGGAACCAATCTGAATTGCCAGAGGATCCGGCATTGTAGCATTCGGATAACCAACTGGAAAATTTGGATATTCATAATTCAGGTATCTCCCTGCCCAACCTGAGGATAAAACCTGATTTGCATCGGAACCTGTTAACCAGATATCAGTTGCCCGGAAGTGAGAAAAATTTGGTGAAGGATATCCAACCCCCTGAATGATTGATAATTTTCCATTATCAAATAAACTTCTCATTCCATTCATGGAAGGATGCAATCCTGTTCCACTGTAACCGGTTAAAGGAAGAACCTGCGTATCCGGAATAAGAATATTCGGTCTCGCATTTGACAAATTGGAATATTGATCTAATGGAATCAAAGTATTTATTCCATCATTCCCGCCATTCAATTGAATAAGTACCAATACATGATCCGTAATTGTTGAAGCAGTTAATGCCTGCATCAAAGGTGAACCGGCATATGCTTTGAAAGAAAAACCGTTCAACAATCCTGGAAGGAATGCAGCGGGAATTGCTCTTTGTATAAATTTTCTTCTTTTCATTGCCGCCGGATTAGCTTAATTGATATTCTGAAAGATCCATCAAATAGGTATAAAATTGCTGCAGTCGGGATTTTACAATGTTGTAATAACTTGTGTTTGTCGGATCACCGATATAATCATCCCATGCATTCGTCCAATAAGCATTCGTTGACTGACCAGATAATAATATTGAAAGCAGATAATTTCTGACATTCTGAGACACATCAATGCAATAGTGCAAAGCGAGAACTTCTTCTATGAGAGTCAGAGGATCCGATGGATTTGTCAGTGTTTCCGTATAACCTACAACATCCATTGAAATACTTCCGCCATAGCTTGTATATCCATAGGATGCCATTCGGTCTGAGAATTGATTTCGTTTGGGAAGGCTGTCAGAGTTTATCCAGATTTCATGATATGAGGGCTCCTGATAATACGAAGCCCAACCAGCGACATTGGGGGGATCACCAAGATCCTGCTGCATTGCTGAACTGGATGTTCTTACCTTATCCCAGCAACCATATTGTCCGGAAAGATTGGAAGCATCCGGAAAAACTACACCAAACTCCCGGCAAAACCCGATGGAAAAATCCAAAGGATTTTTGATGAGACATCCCTGATTCAATACATCAAAGAAATGCTCACTACTGAACAAAGCCTGCAGTACCGGAATAATTTCATAGTTATTCGCACGAAAGATTGCAGCCAAAGGAACAATCACATTTTGTTCAGTGCTTGCATCAATTTCATAATAGATAAAATACCGATACAGCTTTCTGCAAATGAATAATGATAATTCATCCTTTGAGAAAATCATATCCAGCAAATCATCCAATTCAGAAATCGCACCGGCACCGGATTGTCCGGTGATGACTGTATTATTGTAAAATGCAGAGAATTGTTTGTCAGCAGTATCGTGGCGAGCAGGATCAAAATAGGAATTGAATCCATTCGCGGATGTCGTGCCACTAACCAGATCATTTCTCCATCCTGTGAGTACACGGGCTGCAGCCTTGACATCATCTTCTGTGTAATATGGATTTCCGCTGGCGTCCTTACCAATGGTGAAAAGCTCCTGTAATTCTCTCCCATAATTTTCATTGGGAGCTGTCGCAGTATTTTTTTCACCATTCAGATATTTCAGCATCGCGCTGTTGATTGTAATCTGCTTTACAAAATCCTTAAAATTGCCAAGGGCATATTCTCTTAATAATTCATTGTATTTGTATACGTAAGTAGAAACTGTAACTGAATCGAATTCAATTACAAAATGATTACTCCAGAACAGCACCATTTTTTCACGGATACTTCTGGGTTGGTTGAGCATTTGAGAAACCCACCACGACTTCATACTCCGTTTTCTGGAGCTATAGGTATATACACTCGGCTTGTTTTTATCAGCTGTGCCCGGCCCGGGCTGTCCCGCGCTACAATTCGGATCGGTGATGAGATTGCTGTAATTGTTCACTGGTGGCGGAGGAGCAGTATAAGCCGGATGATTGATCAATTCCAGTAATTCTGAAACGGAATTTTGCATTCCCTGGCTTAGAAAATAATTGACATCCGCGCGGGTTGCGCCAAACATGGTTCTTTTTAACAAATGCCTGGTTTCCGCAATCGTCCAGGGTCCCGAAAAAGGATTGAGACCTGATTGGGTTCTTTCAACATTGCTGAAATCCTGCTTTAGTTTTGCAGGCGGTTTTTCCAGAGATAAAAACTGGCGACGATCCATAAGCGGAATTTTGGAATAAAAATACTCTGACAAGGAAGCTTACTCAGGGTTTAATCATGTGCATAAACTCTGCTTCATTTAATTTTGTAAAGGATGAAAGTGCACAAAGAATACTGGAACATTCATGAAAATTATTATTACTGTCAGAAATTTATAAACATTCACATTATTGAAACAGTAAATCAATTTGAAAAAAATCAATCACTTTATTCTGAAAAATAATCGCAAATCAGACAAATATAAAAGAAAAAGCCCCTGTACTATGGCAGACAGGGGCTTTCATTTATGAATTGTTGATGTTAGTTGAGTTTGTAGGGAACGATCAGTTGAAATTCAGGAATCCTTACATAGAATTGCTTCTTATCAATCAATCGTTCCATGAGGTAGGTTCCATACATCTTACCTACTTCCGAATCCAGGTTACAACCTGAAACATACTGGTAGCTTTCGCCTGTTCCAATGATCGGAGATTCACCGATGACTCCTTCTCCTTCTACTTCACGATTGGTTGCAGATGAATCAATGATAAACCAATGTCGTCTTTTTAATTGTACCGAATAATCACTGTTGTTTGTAATGGTGATTCGGTAAGCAAAAACATGTTGGCCCATCACAGGATTGCTTTGATCGGGACGATAGAAGGTCTCTACGCTTACTTTGACTCCGGAGGTTACTTGTGTGATCATTGTTAAGTCTTTCTGCTTTTGATATACCAAATGTATTAAAGCAGTCAGTAAATCAAAAAATAATTTGACGAAACAAATCGATCAGAAGGCGAACGTATAGATTCTGGGGTTGAGCACTGGGTAAGCCAGTGAAATATTCAGAAAAACAGGTTTTTTATGGCAAAATCAGCCTCAAAAATCGATTCCCCCTCAAATAAAGCGGGTACAAACAAATACCAGCAAAATGAAAAAAATGAGTAGCTCCAGAAAGGCAGCCCATCGGGTGTTCCTCAAAATTCTCTTTTTGTGAGAATTTTGGGCAATAATACTATCTGAAGGGCGACCGGTTAGGACCATGAACTGGCAAGGTAGAAATTATTCCATCGCAGACAATTCTTCGAAAGATTTCTCCCATTCCGAATTGACGAGCTTCATCTTCTCTTCCAATTCATTGAATTTTTGGAGATTCTCCTGGAATGTCTTTGGATCACCGTATACTTCCGGTTTTGATAAATGTTTCTCCAATGCCTCTCTTTCCTTCTTCAATTTACTCAACTCATCTTCGAGTTGCTGAACCCTGTTGCTCAGTTTTTTCTTTTTCTTTTTCTCTTCTTCAGAAGGATCCTTCTGTTTTTGTTCAACTGCTTCCGCCTTCTTTGCTTTCGCTTTCGCTACCGCGGCTTTTTGGACTGCCTGATCAGCTGCTTTCTGCTGACTTCTTGAATATTCGTATTCTTCATAATCACCCGGATATTCCTTGACTTGCAAATCCTCAATCCACCAGATTTTATTTGCCACCTGAGAAAGAAA
>CAYMMN010000029.1:0-16599 GCA_964391495.1 uncultured Flavobacteriales bacterium
ACTCACAGTTGACAACCTGATTGCTGATTCACTTCAACAGGTCAATTCTGATGGTGCTGTGAGTATCCTTTACGATTCCGATGTATTTAAACTGGATCCGGATTCACTTTTTCAGATTCCGGATACTACATTGCGAACACTGAATATCTGGCAGTTTATACCATATCCGGTAGCACCAAACACTCCGTTCTATTCTGTTAACAACAACATTGCATTAGGTATTTCGGGACCCCAGCTTACTGAAGTACTGATTCGTTCCGGAAAAATCAGACTGGATGTACGAAACACTTTACCCACAAAGGTTAAAATCACATATATCATTCCAAAGGCGTTTAAGAATGGGCTTCCGTTTAAGGTCCAGGAATATGTGGATTCAGGAACCGTCTCCAACCCTACTCTTTTCAGCGGTACGTATGATTTGGATGGATATCTGGTGGATCTTACAGGTGCTTCAGGTAATCAAACGAATACTGCTTACTACAATGTCGAAGCATTATCGGATCCAAACGGAATTACTTTTACCATTAACACCGGGGATACACTCATCAATTTAAATTCTACGATTTTTGATCTGATCCCTGAATATGGAAAAGGTTATTTGGGACAAAAAACAATTCATCAGACAAGTGATTCGTATGTCGGGATGGGAAGATTGATCCGGAGCGGGACTGTACAGCTGGATAGTCTGACCATGGATTTGGATATCGAAAATGGTTTAGGCGCTGAAACCCAGTCTTTGATTTCTTCATTCACATCTCTGAATGAAAATACCGGAACCAGTGTAAGCCTGGTCGCTCCATCGGTTGTGAATCGTTTTATCAACCTGAATCGTGCAACTGAAACAGGTACACTTGCTGATCCTGTGAATCCGACCCACACAAATATTCACCTTGACAACTCAAACAGCAACCTGATTTCGCTGATTGAAAATCTGCCTGACAGGTTTATATATGATATTGATTTCAGCCTTAATCCGCTTGGAAATGTTTCTGGTAATAATGACTTTTTATACAGAGATCATTTGGTGAAAACCCATTTGAAAGTTCATATTCCTTTGCGATTGGCATTAAATCAGGTTATGCTCACTGACACACAGGACATCGACGTCCATGATTTGTTTGATGTGGAACCGATAGGTCCGGCAACCTTTACCCTGCTTGCTGACAATGGTTTTCCGTTTGATCTGGATTTACAATTATTCCTGATTACTGAATCAGGCGCAGTGAGTGATTCATTGCTGATTCCTTCACACCTTGCATCCGCTACTACAGATGGTAACCTCAGGGTTGTATCTGCTGTGCGTACCAGCATTCCTATTCAATTTGATGGAACCCGAAAGCAAAATTTATTGGATGCAAAGAGAATGGCTATCAAAGCGAAGGCCAGCACACCTTCCTATCCTTCACTTGTTCAACTTTACTCAAACTACCGGCTGGATCTTAAATTAGTCGCAGATGGTGTTTATACAATTCATTAATTGATTGAAAACAATTCGTTCATTTAGCATTCTGCTTGTTTTATTATCCGGAATCCTTACTTCCGGATATGCTGAAGATCCCTTTCATTTGGATTCTCTGCATACTTCAAGAATCAGGCTGAATGCAGGTTATCTATTTGCAAGTGACGCCATGACCAATCAAATTGCTCAAACCTATTTCCTTGCCGGTTTTATTTCTGAAGGAATGAAAGATGAGGTTAGCAAGCAGTTATTTCAAAACAATCGCTTTGGCGGGGATGCAGGCTATTCTCTCAATTATAAAAATAAAATCAAATCCTTTTTTGGAAAAACCAGCTTCTCATGGTTTGCAGATATTTCCGATCAAAATCATTTACATTCAACCTTTACAAAGGATGCATTTGAACTTTATTTTCGCGGTAATGCCGCATACAGTGGAAAGCAGGCCAATCTTGGGCCCTTCGATTTTTCACTCATTCACTATCAACAATTAAATCTGGGTCTTCAGAAAGAATTTCGCACTGGAAAAAGTTTGATCCAATTTGAACTGGGACTCAGCTATAACAAAGGACAGAAATTTCAATCCATTCATTCAAACAGAGCTGAATTATACACCTCGGTTGATGGCGAATACCTGGATATTGATTTTGATATAGCCTTGCGTGGAAGCGATTCCGTCAGCAATGACATAGGCAGATTTAACGGAAATGGCGGATCCATTAATTTCGCACTGAATATTATATCCGAACAAAAAAATGAATTCAGTTTTCGTGTGCATAATTTCGGGTTTATCCAGTTTAACAACCAATCTTATGTTGTACCGGCAGACAGCAATTTTCGTTTTGAAGGGATAGACGCTTCTTCTTTATTTAATTTTTCAGATACCATTAGTACACCTGTTTCATCCGATAGCAGTTTTGTCCAAAGCTTTCTGAGTGACAGAAAAAAGGAAAATTACTTCTACAAATTACCTGCACAGATCAGCATTTCGTACCGAAAACAAATGCCGGATGAAATTACAAGCCTTACAATCGGACTTGATCATACAATTTTCAGCTCATACCTTCCACATGGATGGTTTCGTGCTGACCGGCTTATTCACAAACGACATCAGGCAGGGATAATTCTTGGATATGGTGGTTACACACTATGGCAGGCAGGACTCTCCTATTCTCTGAATTTTTGTAAAAGCTGGATCTTCACTATTCAAAGTCCCGTGCTTAGTGGATGGTTGAACCGAAAATCAGGAAGAGCTCAGGGTGCTTTCGTATCTTTGTCAAAATATTTATAATTATGTTAAGTGCAATCCCACACCTTCGTCATCTGGATTCAGGAAACTTCTTTCTGATGGCAGGACCTTGTGTAGTAGAAAGTCCGGAAATGTGTCTTGGCATAGCTTCCAGGATAAAAGAGATTACTGATCGATTGAAGATTCCATACATCTTCAAAGCAAGTTATCGTAAAGCCAATAGAACGCGATTAGACTCATTCACAGGTATTGGCGATCAACAGGCATTGGATGTACTTGCACTGGTTAAAAAGGAAATGCAGGTACCTATCGTTACAGATATTCACGAAAGTACAGAGGCCGCGTTTGCAGCGAAAGTGGCTGATGTTTTACAAATACCTGCTTTCCTTTGCCGACAAACCGACTTGCTGGTTGCTGCCGCTAAAACAGGAAAAACTGTGAACATCAAAAAAGGTCAGTTTCTATCAGCGGATGCCATGAAATTTGCTGTCACAAAAGTGCGTGAAGCAGGCAATCAGAATGTCATGCTTACTGAACGAGGAACCATGTTTGGGTATCAGGATTTAATTGTGGATTACAGAAGCATTCCTGCTATGAAACAAAACAATGTTCCGGTAATATTGGACATCACCCACTCTCTTCAGCAACCCAATCAAAGTTCCGGGGTTACCGGTGGGCGTCCTGAGTTGATCGGTTTAATTGCAAAAGCCGGAATTGCATCCGGAGCCGATGGAATCTTTGTTGAAACACATCCCGATCCTAAAAATGCTCTTTCAGATGGGGCGAACATGCTCCACCTTGATCATCTGGAATCATTGCTTGTAGAACTTATACGCATTCGTAAAGCAATTTTATAATCTTTGTTCATGCTACGTACACTCACATTGTCATTTTTTCTACTCTTGCTTACTTCTTTTACAAGAGGACAAAGGGTATTTGTGAGCACTTTTGGATTTGGAAATACGAATGATGCATACGGTGTATTCCAAACCGGCGATACCGGATATGCGATCACAGGAACCACCACCGGAACATGGAATGAAAATCCGGATATGTTTTTAATGCATGCTGATTCACTTGGAAACTTTCAATGGGTAAAATTATTTGGCGGTAACAATATTGAGCAGGGTAAATCATTTATCCAAACGCAGGATGGTGGTTATTTGCTGGTGGGTTATACGAACAGCTTTAACCTCACCAATGATTACAATGGATATCTTGTGAGAACAGATGTAAACGGAAATACGATTTGGACGAAAATTGTTGGTGGCAATAATTGGGATATGCTGGAATCCGTAGCTCCATGCCCTGATCATGGATTTCTCCTTGCAGGAACAACTTATGGAACGAGTTCCGGACATCCTGGTGGCTGGTTAATGCGCATAGATTCATCCGGGAACACCTTGTGGCAAAAAAATCTGGAAAGTGTAAATGATTTATTTCTAAAGAATATTCACGTTCTGAGTGATGGAAATTATGTTGTCTGTGGTTTTTATAAAGATGATTCCAATTCCAAAGAGCAGGGCTTCGTGGCAAAAATTGAACCATTGAATGGCGATACAATCTGGACCTACGCGAGACATGGATCGGATGCAACGCACCTGAACGCGGTGAAGGAACTCAGTAATGGTGACCTTGCTTTTGCCGGGTATATAGAAGCGGATACAAATGCCAATAAGGACGAATACTTTTATGGCTTGAAAGCTTCCGGCATTTTCAACTGGGAAAACCGCTTTGTTCAACCTGGAAGGACTGAAGGTTACAATGATCTGGTCATCGTGAATGACACTATCCATGGCGCAGGATCCACCAGCACATTCGGTTCCGGTAATCAGGATTTCCGGTTGATGAGAGCAAATTCGTCCGGGCAATATATTGAAGCGAACAATTGGGGCGGCGGCAATGATGAAATCTGCTACCATATCGAAAGCACATTAGATACAGGTTTTATTTTGGTTGGTTCAACCACATCCTACGCTCCCAGCAGGCAATCTGTATATCTGGTCAAAACTGACAGGCACTTAACAACTACCAGCCTCATCACCATAGACGTTCCGGAATTCACAAACAATAATCCTGGTCTTGCATTTCCTAATCCGTTTCATGCATCCCTTAAGATCAGGATTAACAACTTAAAATTTTCTGGTCAATCCAGCGAAATCAGAATTTTTTCTTCAACCGGAGAACTGGTTGAAAGCCGTAGCACAAATGAAACTGAGTTGGAAATTAATGGAGAAAATTTTGCTTCTGGAATTTACCTTTTACAAATCATCAGAGCTGATGGTTCCTGTTCAGTTTCCAGACTTATTCGTGAATAATCCGATTGGCTGAAAATTATTACAGCGCTAAAATTGTAAACTCTGTTCTTCTGTTTTGAGCTCTGCCCTGCTCATTTGAATTATCAGCAATTGGTTTCGCATCCCCATATCCTTTAAACTCCAGTCGGGTTGATGCAATCCCTTTCTGTATGAGATAATCATAAACCGATTTTGCCCTTTTCTCCGAGAGTTGCTGATTGTACTGTTTCCCACCGACATTATCTGTGTGCCCTCCTACTTCAATTCGAATTTTAGGATTTTTATTGAGGAAGGATATAAGTTTTCCCAATTCAGCCATAGATTCATCTTTCAAATCGTATTTATCGAAATCGTAAAAAATGTTTTTGAGAACAACACTTTGTCCAACCTTAATCGGTTTCATACCAACATCCTTCAAAACAGGATCTTTTGATGATTTTGAATCTTTGAGTTGGAAATTTTCGGAGTAAAAAAGGTAGCCATCTTTGGAAACATTCAACGCGTAACTTTTACCGGTTGGCAGACATACCAGAAATTCTCCGTTACCACTATTTGATGTTGAACTCACCACGGTCTTTCCGGTAGCCAGATCAATCAATTCAAAGCTTGCGGCAAGTGGTTTCTTCGTTTCAATATCGTACACTTTACCTTTCATGTAAGTCACCGGCTGAGGGCGCATATTTTCAGGCAAGGCGAATTGATACAAATCCAATTGACCTTTTCCACCCGGACGATCAGATGCAAAAAATGCCAATTCGCCGGAAGGGCTTACCAACAGAGAATTTTCATCCGCTGTCGTATTGATCGGATAACCAAGATTTACAGGTTCCCCCCACTCGCCCATGGGATTTCGTTTGCTCATGAAAATATCCAGTCCGCCCATACCCGGATGTCCGTCAGATGAAAAATACAAAGTCTGATCATCCGGATGAACGAACACCGACATTTCATCACCGCTGGTGTTTATTTTATCCGAGACGGAAACCGGTTCGCTCCAGGCAGAGTTATCACCGATTTTGGATACCAGAATATCGCGTTGTGTTCGTCCATCACTTCCTTTGATGGCACGCACGAAATAAAGTGTGCGTCCGTCAGATGAAAATGAAGGCTGACTTTCCCATGCACCTGTATTGATCGGGGCTTCTAAATTTCGTGGAGCAGTGAATTTATCACCAACCTTTTTCGAAATAAAAATATCACAGCTGCCATTGGTCTTGCGTGCATCAGAGCTTTCAAACATTTCTTCACAGGCAGTAAAAAAGAGATATTGTCCGTCCGCGGCAAGTGATGGAGCTCCTTCATTTCCTGAAGTATTTATCTCATCAACCGCTTTTGCTTTTGTCCAATGTCCGTTTTCAAAATGACTTACATAAAAATCTTCCTGCTGAGAGTTTCTGCCGGACGTATATTGCATTCTGATTCTTCTGGTGAACAAAAATGTTTTAGCATCCGCTGTGATGGCTGGAAAATATTCCTCCTCAGCGGTATTGATACTATCACCCAGATTCACGGGGTTGAAAGGCACGGGATTTTTTACAGCCTGTTCCGCAAATGCACAATTTTCTATCATTTGCTTTGCATTGTTGACCAGGTTCGCTTTTAATTTCGGATATGTTATAAATTTCTGGTAATGCAATTTTGCGTCGCCATAGCGTCCGGCGAGGTATTCGCTTTTAGCAAGAGAAAAATAATTATTCGGAAAAAAATCAGGGTTCAGACGAATCGCTTCGTTGTATGCTTCAATCGCTTTTTCATAATTCCGCATATCCGAATAGATATTCGCGCGGAGCATAAATGCTTCAATAAATTTAGGGTCAGCCTGAATGGCTTGTTCGAGGGATTCAAGCGCTTCTTTATTTTTTCTGGAATCGTAATAATTCAGTGCTGTATCAAAACTTCTTACGGCTTTCGGTACAGATGAAGTGTATTCCTGCTGAGCGAAAAGAAAGCCCGAGGAAAATAAAAGGATGATAAAAATTCCGGTAAAGAAGTGATTGAATTTCCCTTGCATAGTGAAGACGATACGGTTTGAAACAAATATACTGCCACCATTATTATGCAAACCCTGATAGAAGAATTTTCATCACTGACTTTTCAACCAGATTAGAATACCAGAAGAGTCCTGATGGCCGGAATTTGCTTCTTGAATGCTTTTACGGAATCTGCAAAATTTTGTGCGTTTGCAGCGAAATGGTCCATTCGGGTGACTTCATAGCATAATCAACGATCAATGGGCTTACCTTATTGAATACCGAATACTCCGGCTGCAAAAAAAGAAGGCAGGTATCTTTCACTTTCAAACGATGCTGTTCTGCCCAGGTACAATCGCTTTCATTGTAAACAATCACTTTCAATTCATGGGCTGCATTCAGCACTTCGTCAAGAGGTCGTTTGAACTTTTTTGGAGAAACGCAAATCCAATCCCAATCACCACTCAGGGGATATGCACCTGAAGTTTCAATATAACATTCCACTTCCAATTTATGCAAAGCATCGGTCAGGGATGATAAGTCGTACATGGCCGGCTCTCCTCCTGTAATTACAACGCGTTTTGCTCCTGACTTTATTACATGTTCTACCATTGCATCAACAGTTACCAATGGATGTTTTCCGGCGTCCCAGGATTCCTTCACATCACACCAGACACAACCCACATCGCAACCACCGAGACGTAAAAAATATGCAGCCTTTCCCGTATTCGCGCCTTCACCCTGTATGGTGTAAAAGTGCTCCATTAAAGGATAGGTAATTGAATTCTCAGTTGACATGTAAACGAATTTCTAAAAGGCAAAGCAAGAGGATTGCTCTCCTCAATACGGGTATTAAACGGATATGTAAATTATTCTTCCGGTAAAATAAATCAGGAGATCAGCTCCCCTTTCCAGAATTCCACCTCGCCTTTCGCTGCACGGAGTGTATTCTGTAATAATCCAATGATGGTCATCAGACCCACTCCGCCGGGAACAGGACTCAGGTATCCTGCTTTCGAAGCTACTTCGTTAAAGTCAACATCACCGGCAATTTTATAACCACTCTTTGTCAAAGTCGATTGTTCACGAGTAATGCCTACATCAATCACCACAGCACCTTCTTTTACCATGGAAGCTTTTACAAACCGGGGCTTGCCGATGGCTGCAATAAGAATATCCGCAGTCCTGGCTATCTCCTCTATATTTTTTGTTTTACTATGACAAATGGTTACAGTACAATTTCCGGGATTGCTGTTTCTGGAAAGCAGAATACTCATGGGCATTCCAACTATGTTACTTCTTCCAATGACAACACATTTTTTTCCACTCGTTTCAATCTGATAGTGCTCCAGCATCAGGAGAATTCCTAGCGGTGTAGCCGGAAGATAGCAGGGTTGATTTTGCACCATTCGTCCAACATTCACCGGATGAAATCCATCTACATCTTTTCGCGGGGAAATGGTCTCCGTCACTTTCTGAACAGCGATGTGTTTGGGAAGCGGTAGTTGAACAATCAGTCCATCGATTTCCGGATCCTCGTTGATCTCTCTGATTTTTTCGAGCAACGTTTCTTCGGCAATGTTCTCCGGGTAACGTAATAAGGTCGAACGAAATCCTACCTCCTCACAGTTTTTTGCTTTGCTTGCAACATAGGTTTCGGAAGCCCCGTCATTTCCGACAAGTATTGCGCAGAGATGCGGTGGTCTTTGACCGGCTTCGATCATTGATTTCACTTCGGAAATGATTCTGGTTTTCGCACTCGCAGCAGTTAGTTTACCATCTAAAAGAATCATGGCGTATTGGATCAAAGAAAAACCTGTAGATAATTCCACAGGTTCTTCAGGTTTTATTTTCTCATTCCGGGCATATTACGCATCAGTTTGGCTGCCTGATCTTTATTGGAAAAGACTCGCATCATCTTCCGCATCTCTTCAAACTGTTTGAGCAGTTTGTTCACTTCCTGTACAGAAGTTCCACTTCCGTTTGCAATGCGTTGTCTTCTGCTGCCATTGATCAGGGAAGGATTTTCCCGCTCCTGATGAGTCATTGACTGAATAATCGCCTCAATATGTTTAAAAGAATCGTTGCTGATGTCAATGTCCCGGATCGCTTTACCGACACCCGGAATCATGCCCAGCAGATCCTTCATGTTTCCCATCTTTTTTATTTGCTGGATCTGATTGAGAAAATCATTAAAACCAAACTGGTTCTTGGCGATTTTCTTTTGCAGTTTCGCGGCTTCCACTTCATCGTATTGTTCCTGAGCTTTCTCAACGAGAGAAACAATGTCTCCCATTCCCAGGATACGATCCGACATTCGTTCGGGATAGAATACATCGAGCGCATCGAGTTTTTCTCCTGTACCGACAAATTTGATTGGTTTATTGACAACAGACTTAATTGACAATGCAGCTCCACCACGAGTATCACCGTCGAGTTTGGTCAGTACGACTCCGTCAAAATTCAAACGATCATTAAATGCTTTCGCTGTGTTAACAGCATCCTGTCCTGTCATCGCGTCAACGACAAACAAAATTTCATTTGGATTGATCGCCTTTTTAATCGCGGCGATTTCATCCATCATCTGTTCATCAATTGCCAGACGACCTGCGGTATCGATAATGACTACATTCCTGTTCGTTTCTTTCGCGTGTTGAATACCACGCATCGCGATTTCAATCGGATTCTTATTTCCTTCTTCACTATAAACCGGAACATCCAGTTGTTCTCCCAGTACTTTCAACTGGTCAATCGCGGCAGGACGATAGACGTCACACGCCACCAGTAAAGGATGTTTTTGCTTTTTGGATTTCAGATAATTTGCAAGCTTACCCGATAAAGTTGTTTTACCGGAACCCTGCAAACCCGACATCAAAATGATCGCAGGATTTGAATCGAGGTTAATGTCAACCTTTTGCCCGCCCATCAACTGAGTCAGTTCATCATGGGCAATCTTAATCATTAACTGGCCGGGAGAAACTGAAGTCAGTACGTTTTGTCCAAGAGCCTTTTCCTTAACAGTATCTGTGAACTGTTTTGCAACTTTAAAGTTTACGTCAGCATCCAGCAATGCTTTCCTGACCTCTTTCAGAGTTTCGGCTACATTGATTTCCGAGATTTTTCCTTCACCTTTCAGGACTTTAAAGGCCCGTTCAAGTTTATCGCTGAGACTTTCGAACATATTGAATTACAGTATTATATACACCTTTATGCAAACCAACGGAAGAGATTTCCGGGGACGTAAAATTAGGAAAAGAAAGGGGAATCTTCCCTATTTACACTTCTATTTTTAAGCCATCGTAAGCACAACGGATATATGGGGGAAGTTCTTTGTCAACATCTTCGTGGCGACCCATTTGGTGGCTTAAATGGATCAGCCAGGCCTTTTCGGGCTTAAGTTCTTCGATCAGGTCGACTGCTTCTTTGAGGGTAAAATGAGAGACGTGCTTTTCTCTTCGTAAAGCATTAAGGACCAGGTACCTGGAGCCTTTTATTTTTTCCTTTTCGGATTCTGAAATGAAATTAGCATCCGTGATATAGGTGAAGTCATTCATTCTAAACCCAAAAACTGGGAGATTAAGATGCATCACTTCAATTGGAGTAAATCGGATTCCTTCTATTTCAAAAGGAAGGTTGTGTACTGTATGCAATTGTAATTTTGGAATACCGGGATAGCTGGCGCCTGAAAACACATAAAAGAATTCACGTTTTAAAGCTTCCTGAACTTGTGGAGTCGCATAGACATCCATTGCCTTCCCGGAGAGGTAATTATAAGCTCTGACATCATCCAAACCGGCAATATGGTCCTTGTGTTCGTGTGTAAACAGCACCGCGTTCAGATGCTTCACATTTTCACGAAGCATTTGTTGTCGAAAATCGGGGCCTGCATCAATGACAACAGAAACGCCATTCTGTTCGACCAGAATGGATGACCGGAGTCGTTTGTCTTTGGGATCTGAGGAGGTACAAACCTCACAATTGCATCCAATCATTGGAACACCCTGTGAGGTTCCGGTTCCGAGAAAGGTGATTTTAATCATGTTCTCACCCTTCCAAATTTATTCAGTAGTTGAAAAATTGATTTCAGTTTGACGGACTTCCTGTAGAAAACGAAGGTATTTTTCATCCATCAGGCTCTCGTCAAGAGTAAGCGATTGAATGGCCTCAATGAGGTATGAAACTTTGGCTTCAACAGGGGCAAACTTATTGAGAACAATGATTTTGGATGATTCTATGACACAGCTACCGGATTTAAAATTGCCCTTTTCATTACGGACTTTATAGCCGGCAAGCGTTAATAATTCCTCCAGTTTATCAAGTGTGTGTTGCGTGAGTTTTACCATGCCGCAAATATAGGCTTTAGGATGAAATGCCGGCACATCTGGAAAGCCGGTTTTCCACATAATGGATTTTATTGTTTTCTTTGCACCTCCTCAACCGAAAACAAATTTGCAGTGAAAGTAATTATCCCAAAAGAAACGAAAGAACGAGAACGCCGGGTGGCTCTGTCGCCGGATGTTGTATCGACACTTGTGAAAGCCGGTTTTGAATGCCTGGTTGAAAAAGAAGCAGGTATGCAATCCTATTTTGCTGACAGCGCTTACGAAAGTGCCGGTGCTCGTATTCTCAGTGACCGAAAGGAGCTCTACAGCCAGGCAGATATTGTCTTGAAGGTAAATGCTCCTTCTTCTGAAGAAATCAGCTGGATGAAAAAGGAAGCTGTACTCATCTCTCTGATGTACGCTGCTACCAATCCACAACTTGTTGAAGCATGTGTGAAACAAGGAATCTCTGCATTCTCTATGGACGCAATTCCCCGCATTTCACGGGCACAGAAGATGGATGTACTGAGTTCTCAGGCAAACCTTGCAGGTTATAAAGCGGTCATCATTGGTGCCGCATCCTTAGGGAAAATATTTCCGCTTTTGATGACAGCAGCAGGTACATTGAAACCTGCCAGAGTTGTGATCATGGGAGCAGGTGTTGCCGGTCTTCAGGCAATTGCAACCGCGAAACGTCTTGGAGCGATTGTAGAAGTCTCTGATATCCGGCCGGAAACCAAAGAGCAGGTTGAATCCCTTGGAGGAAAATTCATCGAATTAAAAGGTGATGATTCTGTTAAGCTTGAAGGCGGCTATGTGAAGAATGTTTCTGAAGATTTTTTGAAAAAACAACAGGCCCTCATTACCAAACATATTTCCGAAGCCGATCTGGTGATTACTACCGCATTGATCCCGGGCCGCAAGGCTCCTGTACTTGTTACGGAAGATATGGTCAAAGGTATGCGCATGGGCTCTGTGATAGTGGATATGGCTGTTGAACAAGGAGGTAATTGCACATTAAGTGAACTGAATAAGCATGTGGTAAAACATGGTGTTACCATCATTGGTGAAGGCAATCTTCCAAGTCTGCTTCCTCTTAATGCGAGTGAACTGTACGCAAAAAACATTTCCGCATTCCTGACTCACCTTGCAGGCAAGGAAGGTTTCCGTTGGGAAATGGAAGAAGAAATCACGAAAGGTTCTTTGATCGTTCACAAAGGTGTGGCTGTGCATCCTTCCGTCGCTCAGGCAGTTCCGGCTTAATTCTAACTTTTCATTCCACAGATGCAAGATTTAAATTTCAAAAACTGGACAGAGAATTTCACACAGGCGATTCTGTCTTCCGCCATTGATTCCGGCAATCATCATGCTGCTATGTTTTTGCATCTGAAGTTGAAGGAATCGGTAAAATCTCTCAGTGAGGTTTGCTCAAAAATTCACACCTCCTCTTCTCCTTCTGATTTTTATTATACACTCTGTGTTTTCATTCAGGAGGCAAAAAATACACTGTATTGGTACGAACGTTCGTTGGAATACGAACAGGTAAATTTAAATAATTCCCAGCTCATTCTGAGTCAGGGAAACAGTATGATCGAAGTCCTGGAAGCTGCCCTGCGGGTAATCAAGTACCAGGAGTCAATAAATTAAAATATAGAATATGAACGCTATCCTTTCTTTTCTGGGTGAAAATATCCAGATGATTTACATCGTGATCCTCTCCGTATTTGTGGGTGTTGAGGTGATCAGTAAAGTTCCTTCTGTACTTCATACACCATTGATGTCAGGTGCCAACGCGATTCACGGAGTTGTAATCGTAGGATCCATCATTGTGATGCTCAATACAGAACCGGAAAATATTTTGCTGCTCTGTCTGGGCTTTGTTGCAGTTGTGCTCGGTACCCTCAACGTAGTCGGAGGTTTTGTGGTGACAGACAGAATGCTTGAAATGTTCAAGAAGAAAGAAAAAAAGTAAGCTCTCTTTTCATTAAGACAAACGATCGAAATTCATTGTTATGAATCAAAAATACATCCTTGATATTATTTACCTGATTGCCTCTGTCACTTTTGTGATCGGATTAAAAATGCTTAGTGGTCCGCAAACTGCCCGTCGCGGAAATTTATGGGCCGCTTTCGGAATGACGCTGGCTGTGATCGGCACAATTGTCGTTCACGATCTGGTTTCTCCGATCATTTACGGTTTGATTCTTGGCGCCATTGCCATCGGTACCATCATCGGATGGATGACTGCAAAGCGTGTGAAGATGACCGCGATGCCTGAACTTGTTTCCTTATTCAACGGAATGGGTGGTGCCTGTGCCGCACTCATTTCATTGCTGGAATTCCATCACAATGTTGGTCAACCGGGACGTATTGGAATTATTATGGCAGGAATGATCATCGGTAGTGTTTCTTTCTCCGGTTCCATCATTGCCTTCATGAAACTGAACGGTACACTGAAAAAATCCATTCGTCTGCCAAATTACAACACCATCAACACAGTGTTGATGTTTGTGACCATCGCAAGTGGTGTTTATATGACTGTCAGCGGTACGGAAAGTGTCGCATTGCTGCTTGGCGTTTTCGCACTTGCACTGGTCTATGGTGTTTTCTTTGTCGCTCCGATTGGTGGTGCGGATATGCCGGTGGTAATTTCATTGCTGAACTCCTTTACAGGTCTTGCCGCTGCCTTTGGTGGATTCCTGTATGGAAATCAGGTCATGCTTACCGGAGGTATCCTTGTTGGTTCCGCGGGTACTTTGCTGACACTGGCGATGTGCTCTGCGATGAATCGTCCTTTGTTCAATGTAATCTTCGGAGCATTTGGAGAAACTGCTGCAGCAGCTGGTGGTGGCAAAACAGGTGGATCTATCAAAGACATCAGTATCAGCGATGCCGCTGTGTTAATGAATTATTCAAAGAAAGTAATTATTGTTCCCGGATATGGACTCGCAGTAGCTCAGGCACAACACGTGATCCATGAACTTGAAAAAATTCTTGAAGAAAGAGGCGTGGAAATCAAATACGCTATCCATCCTGTAGCGGGACGTATGCCCGGACACATGAACGTATTGCTTGCGGAAAGTAATGTTGATTACGGAAAGCTTGCTGAGATGGAAGAAGTGAATCCTGAATTCAGCAATACAGATGTAGTGCTGGTGGTTGGAGCTAACGACGTTGTCAATCCGGCCGCGAAAAACGATCCCTCCTCTCCTATTTACGGAATGCCGATTCTCGAAGTTGAGAATGCGCACCATATTATCATCAACAAGCGTAGTATGAATGCCGGTTATGCCGGTATCGACAACGAACTATTCTACAACACAAAAACAAGTATGCTCTTCGGTGACGCCAAAGACGCGCTTTCCAAACTTGTAGCGGAGTTGAAGACGCTCTGATTGGTAGTTGGTTGTTGGTTGTTGGTTATTGGTGTCTGGATGTTACTTTTCATCAACATATTCCAATAATGGAATATGAAGACATGGTACCTGGTACTTTGTACCCGGTACCACTTAAGAGCAGTAAAATATAGCCACCATTTTCCGGGGACACTTTCAAATCCAAAGGCTTTTCTCTATTTTTGCAACCTGAAAAAATCAAAACAAAAATATGTCAAACAGAACCTTTACAATGATTAAACCGGATGGAGTTGCCAACAATTACATTGGCCCGATTCTGGCAAAAATAAACGAAGCAGGTTTCCGGATTGTAGCGATGAAATACACCCGCCTCACTCCTGATCAGGCAAGTCAGTTTTATGCTGTGCACAGTCAGCGTCCATTCTACAATGATCTGGTAAAATACATGTCGAGCGGTCCGATTGTAGCTGCTATCCTTGAGAAGAACAATGCAGTTGAAGATTTCCGTACTTTAATTGGTGCAACTGATCCTGCTAAAGCCGCTCCCGGAACCATCCGTAATCTTTTCGCGAAGTCGATTGAAGCCAATGCGGTTCACGGTAGTGACAGCGACGAAAATGCCGCGATTGAAGGCAGCTTCTTTTTCTCTCAAACAGAAAGATTCTAAGAAATAGCTTTTTGAAACTCCGGTTGTTTACCGGAACACAATTTCATCAATAACTACAGCTCCTGCTTCTTTGTTCAGGAGCTGTGTTATTTTATCCCTGTCCTGAAAAAGTTCTTGTCGGAGTGAAGCGGAACTAAGGTTTACAAATAACTTCCTGTCGATTATCATCAATTCAGTTGTACGATGTGCGACGGCAGGACCCATGACTTTTTCCCAGGATTGAATCAACTGAAATTTGTTCATCTTTTCTTTCAGATGAAACTGATTAAGCATCTCGTCAATTGCCGCTTTTATCGGCCGGTCATTGGTTCTCTTCGCCATGATTCTGCTGCTAAATTATTGAATTGAAAAAAAATCAGATTTCTATTTTCGAAGTTGAAACAACACCATCTTTCACCTGGAAACAACGGATACTGCGACCGATATCATCAAATATTTTCTGGATCCTCTCGGGATGTGTATCCGAAATCAGCAATTGTCCGAAATTGTCTTTGCTGACCAATTCCATCAGTCGTGCGACGCGATCGTCATCGAGTTTATCGAAGATATCATCCAATAACAAAATCGGCTTGATCCCTTTTACCACACGAATGAAATCAAACTGCGCGAGTTTCAGTGCGATCAGGAATGATTTCTGCTGACCCTGTGAAGCGAACCGTTTAACAGGAGCGCCATGGATCATGAATGCCAGATCATCTTTGTGAATTCCTACAGTAGTGTATTGCACGGCTTTGTCTTTACCCTGTGCGTTTTCCAGCAGTACACTAAAATCTCCCTCGTTCAGCTGTGAATCATAACGGATGTCAATTTCTTCCTTTCCACCCGAAATAAATTCGTAATACTTTTTGAAAATCGGAATGAGCTCTGCGATAAAACGCTTACGTACCGAATGAATTTTTTCAGCGAGTCGTACCAGTTGTAAATCCCAGGCAGCGAGAGCGTCCGGTTCAAATTTCCGCTGCTGTGCAGCTTGTTTCAAAACACTGTTGCGTTGAGTCAATACACGAACATAACTCATCAAATCATCCAGATACAGTTTATCGTATTGGGAGATAATACTGTCGAGGAACTTTCTTCGCTCTTCACTCCCTTCAGTAATCAGGCTTGTATCTGTTGGTGAAACCATCACAACCGGGATCAAACCAATATGATCCGCCAGTCTTTCATATTCCTTTTGATTTCTTTTGAAGACTTTTTTCTGATTGCGTTTGATACCGCAATAAACTTGTTCTTCTTTTCCATTCAATTCAAACACACCCTGGATCATAAAGAATTCTTCTCC